>JABGZB010000243.1 GCA_018674955.1 Verrucomicrobiota bacterium
GAACAGCAACATGAAGCGCAAGTGTCTCCAACCGTCGCGCCAACTCCGCAAATGCGGCGCACGAGTGCGCCCATCCGGCGAGAGTGTCGTCGGCACTTCGGCGATTTCCAATTCGAGCAGCGTTGCCTTGACGACCATCTCGCTGGCGAACTCCATGCCGGTCGTCTGCAGTTTCATTCGCTCGAATGCCTCGTGCGAAAAACCTCGCAGCCCACAGTGGAAATCTCCGGCCGGGCAGCCAAAAAAAAGTCGGCCCAAGCCGCTCAGCACGGGATTGCCAAAGTAACGATGCAGCGGCGGCATGGCTCCAAGCGCGATGCCTCCCTTGAAGCGATTGCCGATAACGAAGTCGCACCCTTCTCGCAATTTTTCGATAAACGGCATGAGCGCGGAGAAGTCGTAGCTGTCGTCGGCGTCGGCCATGATGACGAACCGCCCGCGCGCCTCCGCGATCCCCCCCATTAGCGCGCTGCCGTAGCCCTTGGCCTCGACCGGCACGACGCGCGCACCACTGGTCTCGGCGATGGATTGCGAGCCGTCTGTGCTGCCGTTGTCAGCGATGATGATCTCGCCGGAGACGCAGCTGTCGGCGAGGCAGGCGCGGGCTTTTTGGATGCAGACGGCGAGCGTCTCGGCCTCGTTGAGGCACGGCATCACCACGGTGACTTCCGGCGAATCGCTGGTTGGTTGCCCGGGCATAAGTCGCGCTTGGCCAAGCGCTTGGCCAAGCTGTTCGACACACGATGCCCGAAAGGCGGCGGCGCGACAATCGGCGATTGTTGGTAAGTTTTTGAGACTAGTCTCATTGACTTGGCCAAGAATCCGGTTAACAATCGCCGCCGTGCAGATGGAAGTGAGAGAGGAGGCGAAGAGGAAATTTATCGATTTCCTGGAGAAGAAGAATCTTCGCATCACGGATCAGCGGCGCATCATCATCGACACGGTATTCGATACCGAGGAGCATTTCACCGCCGATCAACTGCTCGAGTGGGCGCGACAGAGAGATCGCTCCGTCTCCCGCGCCACGGTCTATCGCACCCTGCCGCTGCTCACCGAGAGTAACCTCGTCCACGAGATGGACTTCGGGAAGCCTTACAAGTTTTACGATCCCAACTACTCCGACCACCCCAACCACAATCATCTTATCTGTGAGAACTGCGAAAAGATCGTGGAGTTCGACAGCGAACAGATCGACTCAATCGAGAACGAAATTGGACAGAAGTTGGGGTTCACCGTGAAGTCGCAGAAACTGCAACTCTCCGCCACATGCGATAAGCTAAAAGAGAGTGGCGTTTGCGATAACAAAGCCTGCGACTAAACAGCGTTCAGTAGGACTTCAACCGCAAATAGTGATCCACCCTGCCCCGCTGGTGATGCTCAAGCGGCGGCAACCCGGAGAGCGTCGGCGACTCGGTCTCGGCAAGAATGGTTCCGGCGTATTTTTGCAACTCCACCCAGCGCGCCCAGTCCAGTTCCGGTGAGTGCGTGATCTGCCGCAGCAAACTGCGCCACTCGATCAGCGCGCGATCGATGTCGCCCGCGCCCAGCAGATCCGTCACCCAGTTGCCCTTGTCGGCGGGATTCGCACGCATCGCCGCCACGACCTGCCCGGCACCCGCGCCGTAACGCGGCGGCAGGCCGGCGTCGAGATAGCCCGGCACCGTCACATCGCTATAGCGCTCGCGGCAAGCGACAGGAATGCGCCCCTCCCAGCGATTTTCCTCGTTGCCAAAACGGTAGCCGGCGTCGAGGTTGGCCAACTCGTAAACCAACTCGCCGATCGGCATCGACTCGTCCTCCAGCGCCGCCGCGATGCCCAGGCCGTAACTCTGCGAAAAAAAACTGACGACCCTGCCGCGTTGCGTCGGCCTGCCGTTTTCATCAACCAGCTTGAGCCGTTTCCAAAGCAGCGCCACGCCGGTGGCCGGCTTGAGTTCGCGGCACTCGCCGTACAGGCCGCAACCGGCGCAGGGTGGGTTGATCACCTGCCGCTCCAGCGGCCGCCAAAGCGCCACGCCGTGCGAATCGACATGGGCCGGAACAGCCTGTTGACCCAGTCGCAACTGGACAAGCAGCTGGTTGTCCTCCCGGCGAAACTGCTCCACCGGCGTCTGGTTTGCCGCCAGTTTCTCCTCGAGGAGCGGCTGGATTTTCTTTTGCCAAAGAGCCAGCGGTACCACGCGCATTCGCCAACCGGTCAGCCGGCGCACCCACTTGGCCAAGTCGAGCCGCTCGTTGTTGAGTTGGTCCGCCACCTTCTGCTCCCGGCCATACGCCTCCCGGGACGGCAGCAGGGCCAACTCACCGGCGCCGGTTCGCCGCAGCACGTCCGGCTCCATCAACGCCGGTCGAAGCACCGGCGCTTGGCCAAGCGGCTGTTGCTCGTCCTCCGCCCCGTCGCCGCTTGGTTTTTTCGGGACGAACACCTCGTCGAGCGCCACCGGCACGGCCTTGGGCCAGGCCTCCCACCCGCCTCGGCTGTTGAGCATCTCGCGGACTCGCCTGCGGGATTTCCGGGCGCGCTCCGAGTCGGTGACCAGGCCGCACGGCACGTCCGGATGTTTCATTGCAAACTCCATGCCAAGCAGAATCGGCTGGGTGCTGAACAGCCGCTGCTGCACGCGGACCGCCTCGATGTACGGGTCACGCCCTTGCTCCGACGCGCCGTGCATCAGGCCCAGCAGCGACGCCCAGTCGACCATGCCGTTGCGAGAGAGAAAACAGGGATGGCCGTCGCGGATGCGAATTTCATTTCGCGAAACCAAGCCGTAACCGATCTCGTCGATGCCGCGCCGCCCGGCGCGCCCGAACATTTGGTGAATCTCATCCGCCCGGATCGGCACCTCCAAATGGTCGCGACGATACGAGTCGGAGGCCAAAACCACGCTGCGCAAAGAAAAGTTAATGCCGGCGGCCAAGCCCATCGTGGCCACGACGACTCGCAGTTGGCCAGCCTTGGCCAAGGGCTCAACCACTCCCGCACGCGCGCCGTAGCTCAATCCGCTGTGGTGAAACGCGACTCGCGACTGCAGCATCCTTGCGAAACGATCATCAACGAGATTTTTTTGCCGGGCGCTCAACTGGAGCGGATTGGGGTTCGGTAGGTTCCGGGCGATGGCAGCGGCAAGCGCCTCGGCGGCACGGCGGCGCGGCGTAAAAATCAAAAGTGGCCCAAGCCCCTCCGCCAGCGCCTTGGCGGCGAACCTTGGCCAATAGCCGCGAATCTCCGGTGGAACGTTGTAGTTGAGCATCCCTGCGTACACCTCCTCGAGCGGCACCGGCCGGTCGTCATGCCAAACCCACTCGGCATCCCGGCCCAGGCGCTGAAGCCAGGCGACAACATGCTTGGGGTTGGCCACGCTGCCGCTGAGCATCAAGAGCTGCGTCTGGGGCGGCGCCATGGCGATGGCCAACTCGTAGTTGAGACCGCGATCGGCGTCGCCGAGCATTTGGTACTCGTCGATCACCAAAAGCCTTGGGCCATCGCCGTTGATAAGGCGGTTTTTCTGCGTCTCAAGCGTCGCAACGATGACCGGCGCGTCGAGGTTTTCCGAAAGGTCACCCGTGGCGATACCAACATTCCAGCCGCGCGCGCGCCACTCGGCGAGCTTGTCGTTAGCCAAGGCGCGAGTCGGCACGGTGTAAATCGCCTGACCGGAGTTTCGGCCCTCATTCGACCAAAGCTCAAAAACGAACGTTTTGCCTGCGCCGGTTGCCGCGTGAACGACGACATCCTTGCCGGCTCGCAGGTGTTGAACCGCCTCCTGCTGCCACAAATCTGGAACGACGAGCTGATCCAAGGCAGATAAACGATCCAACTGCGCCCCGAACTCCTGCATGGGGCAAAACTAGCGAAAAACAGGGGAAAGAACGAGTCAACAGGCCAAGCGGAGGAATTATTTTGCAACAGTCACCGGTTGGCATGCGCGTTGCTTGGTAGGCAACGTAACTGTGCATAATTGCACGGATTTAGATTGTTCTTTCTTAAATTGGTACAGTGTTGTCATGAACTGGTTCTGCACGAGGATCACGATTAACACGGAGGATTAATCCCTACGTCAGGTAACACTGGACAATATTTGCGGTCAGCGAAGCTACACGGCCCAGCCGACCGCGATCAACCGGCCGGCCTCCCTTTTTTAGGTTAAAGACAAGTCCAAAACCTAAGCTGCACACACAGGGTCATCACACAGATGCCCCAACCCCTTGGGAGGCCGGCCCTTCCTATTTCACTATCAAGACAGCAAAAGGGCAGCGCCGAAACGCTGCCCTTTGCTGCACGAGGATCGGATCACTAATCCCCCGCAAATAACGGGAGATGATCCCGCCCCAATTCGATCAACCGATCAGTTGGAGTGCCATCGAAGGCATCATGTTGGCCTGCGCCAACATAGACGTGCCACTCTGGACGAGGATGTTGAATCTGGCGAATTCCGTTGTTTCTTCCGCCACATCAATATCCTTAATCCGGCTGTTTGCTGATGCCAGGTTTTCATTCAGGATGTTCACCTGATCGTCGGTCATATTCAACCGCTGGATGTTCGCACCCACCCTGGCTCGCATATCCGCCAAGTTCTGGATGGCTGTCTGAATGTTGCTTAAGGCCGACGCCGCGCTGCCTGTGCTCGTGATCGCCGAACTGGTCGAGTTGTAGATGTTCGCCAAGCCGGTCGTCACGGTGGCTGATGTCATGTCAACCGAGTTCATGGTGAACTTGGAGGCAGAACTGTCAATGGTCACCGCTTCGCCGGCAGTCGCAAACAATGTCACACCATTGAAACTCTTCGTCCCGATGTCGCTGATGTAGCTCTGCAACTGGGTGAATTCAACACTGTAGTTCGAGCGATCCGTGTTGGTTTTTGTGACGTCCTGTGACAGAACAGACAACTCACTCATGCGATCCAGTGAGGATTGCACCTTCTGTAGGAAGCCATCTTGGGTTTGCGTAAAGGAAACAGCGTTTCCTAGGTTGGACCTGACGGCGGAGTTTCTGTTCATCTGGGCTTC
>JABGZB010000244.1 GCA_018674955.1 Verrucomicrobiota bacterium
ATCTCAATGCTGGGTGTCTCCTTGGCTTGAAGAAGCTTTTCATGTGAGTGTACAGCATCCCAGGGGTTGTAGCCCCTTGCTTGAGCACGTTCATGCAGGGTAAAGAGTTCGCGCTTCTGGTGGGGTTGCAGCAGATCAAAGGGTTCGGGTACGTGGCCCTGAGCGATGAGTTCTAAGCGGCGTTGTTTCTCCTGCTCGGCCTCCTGCTTGGTGGGATAACTCCTTGTTCGTTCCCTGCCCTGCTCCATCCAGCATAACTGGTAGACGCTGCGTTCCTTCCTGTGCCTGATAAAGACAGCCTGTGCCACTGATGTACCGTAAATGTACCGTGGATCTGGTCCCAAAAGCGGTTTTAGGCCGCCAGAAACAACGGTGGTTAACGGCGGAAAAAAGGAAGGGGTGAGTAAGAAAAAACCCCCAGAATCATTGGATACTCCGAGGGTTTTAAATTGGTTGCGGGGGCCAGATTTGAACTGACGACCTTCAGGTTATGAGCCTGACGAGCTACCGGGCTGCTCCACCCCGCGTTCCGAAGGGCAGGCCAACGTGCCACTTAATCGTTAACTGTACAAGCTCATTCCGAAAACATTTAAAATTGTGCCGAGCCAAGCGAGTGCTATTTTGCGCTGCCAGAGTGTACGAGGGAGAGTTGGCCAATGTGGAGAAGAAGGCAACCGCCTACATGACGCTCGAAGACGGGCGGGTAGTGGCAACACTTACAATGGAGCCGGTCAACAATCTTACGCAGAACAACACGCTTATAATCAACTCCAGATTACTAAAATAATAATCAGGGGAATGGGCCAAGTGACAAGTAACAAGAATGATACCCAATCAGAGAACCAAGTCGTATTATTTTTAGTTAGATCGCTAGAATCTGCCATGGCATTCTTATCGATCAATCGTGATCGTTTTTCAAGCGTTTTCGTTAGAAAAACCCGTTGACAACCTACTCATACTGTTTCCTTTCTCGTTAGTGCTAGAAAAGTGAAGGTAAAAGTTCGGCGTTTCATCCCCCACAAATCAAAATCTCTCTATTTCTTAACAAAAAATGGTGATGGCGGGGGCAACGGGATGTGTTCAACAACCGTTGCAATTTACACACAGGCCGAGACGAACACTCTGGCAACGCATCGTGCGCGCGTTGCAGAGGTGCGGGATGTGTTCATGTCTGATTGCATTGTGGCCAGCATCACGGACGACTCAACAGAAACGCTGACCTGTCTTGCGGTGCAGAACTACTCCTTCGCCCAGCGCGTCGATGATGGCTACTTCATCGGCGAGATCAGCTTTGATGCGATCTGCTATGGAATCGAGTAAGCTTAATCCCAAAGAGGATCAGGCAGAGGTTTTTTCTTCGTGTTTCGTCTTGAGCTAAATTCAGTTTTGCACTCAATGCAATTAACCACATCCCATGCTTCTGAGTATTCTGTTCTACCTCCACGATGCTTCTTCACATATATCTGTTTAGTTTTGCATTCAATGCATACAAACTTTGGAGGATTTATTTCCCAATTGTACCAATGCTTAAGAGCAAAAAAGGAAGTGATGAGTAATAAAGGAGCAGTCCCCCAACATTGGAACCTGGCACTTTTGAACTTAAAACCACAAATAAGTAAAACCAAAGCCCAACAGAGCATGATGGCTCCGTATAAACCGTAAAACTCGGACGACGTCATTGAAAAGCCGACCTTATGAAAGTTGAACTGGAAATCAAGCCGTTCCTCAAGGCTATCAACGAGTTCCGCACCGCTTCGCGCAAGTAGACCGGCTTGGTTCTCAAGCAAGTTGGCAAGCTGGTGGTGCGGGATGCGATGTCGCTGACGCAGCCCAACTCCACGAAGTCCGCTTTCGTCAAGAAGGGTAAACCGGCGTGGGCTGTGCATAAGAAGATGGGCGAAGGTGCAATCGTCAATGATCTGCTGGGCAAAGAGGGTCGTGGTGGTGTGTTCCGGGTGCGCAAGTCAGCGATGTTTGCCAAGGCGAGAAAGTGGCAAGAGCAGCTAGGCAACGACATGGCCGGGATGCAGCACTCGTTCTGGGCAACCAAGGACGGGCGAGTGTTTGGCGTTGAACACAATCTCTATCAGCCCGGTGCTTCAATCGGCACAATGAAGAAGCATCATCAGAAGTACCGTGGTACGGACGGGCGCGTTTCAAGTGCTGGCAGGAAAGACTTGGTTATTGGCCGCCACGTGTTCATGGACAAAATGTTTGTCACATCAGGTCGATTCAATGCTTACATGAAATTCATGAAGAAGCGCATCGGACGAGGCAAAGGTGGATGAAACGCTGCTGCGAATGCGCTGAAACTGGGGAGACCGAAGTAGATCAAACAGCACGGCAGCAGCGGAGGCAGTGTGCGGGTTTCAATCAACCACCAGATTCACCCAACGATCATGGTAACTAATTCGTTGAGCTATATTCAGAAGCACGGCGTGAAGAATAAAAATATGCAGCGGGCCGTTCGGAGCCAGACTCGGAACTTGAGAAAGCGTGCTGAAGCGGCGATCAAATACGCCGCCAAAAAATCCAAATTGAAGAGCTAGTTGTCGATGATGGCATCGTTGATGGCGTCACTAATTTCTTGAGCCTCTTCTTGCGTGTGACAAAGCAACGCCCTTTCTTTTCCAGATGCACTTCCGATTTCTACCCAGTAACGAATACCTCTGGGAAAAAAACACCACAAGACAGTAAGGATAAGAGCAGCGATAGCAGCTAACGATCCGAGAATGTGAAAAAGGACGGCTGCAATGTTAATCGATTTTGAAAAAAACTGAAGAGAAACAAAAAGAACAGAGATGATCCATCCGAACCAACACCGAAGCGCAGATTGGCCGATATTGATTCCGTAAATTGTTTTTGGGCCACTCCTGTCATCAATCCTTCCGACCGAGGTGATTTGTTTCAGTGCATAAGTTTTTACCGCCGAGCACAACTCTCTTGTTGGTCACTAAAACGTCTAACGCTTGAAAATACGTTTTTTCTTCTCGGTGTGCTTGAGGGCTGTTAGCTGGCACTGCTTGACCGACCTGCGCAGCTTCTTCAGTTGGTGCGAGCAGAAGGGCTACTGCGAGATCAACCCATGCGTCGCCGCAATGCCAAGCAAGGCCAAGCGCAAGCAGATCATGGAAGCCAAGCGCGGTCGCCGGAAACTCCAGGCTCTCACTCCCGTCGAGGTCAAAAAGCTTCTGACCTACTGCGAGACCGAGGAGCCAACGCTGACGCCCTACGCTTGCCTCTGCGTTTTTGGCGGGCTGCGACCCGAGCGGGAAGCACCCAACATGATCGACGAGGACATCACGGCAGAGGCGATCACGGTTCCCGAGGAATTTGCCAAGGACAACGAGACCCGCATCATCGAGCCGCTCTCGCCCAACTTCATCAAGTGGATCAATCACATCAAGAGGCGTGAAGGCTCGTTTCAGAAGGTGGCAAACCTCAAGCGGAAGTGGATCAAAGCCAAAAAGTCCATTGGCAGGGATTGGCCGCACGACTGCCTGCGCCACAGCTACGCTTCCTACCACTTTGCCGAGTACAACGACGCCGG
>JABGZB010000245.1 GCA_018674955.1 Verrucomicrobiota bacterium
GGATACGTGGCATTGTCACTGGCCTTGGCCAAGCTGCAGGCGGACGGGTTGCTGAAGTGCGACCCGATCGTTTCGCCGATTGCCGCAGTGAGCGTTGGCGTGGTGGGCGGCGTGCCGATTTTGGATTTGCCTTACGTCGAGGATGTCGCCGCCGAGGTGGATATGAACCTCGTCATGAACGCCAACGGCGAGTTCATCGAGTTGCAGGGCACCGGCGAGAAGAACACTTTCACCGAAGTCGAACTGACCACGATGTTGGCACATGGACGCAAGGGCGTTGCCGAACTGCTGGAGTTGCAAAAAGCAGCGATCGCTGAGGGCTGAAGCTGGCGCCACGCATGTACGTCAGGGAACAACCGACACGCCTGCATCTCGTCCGCCACGGCGAAGTCGACGAGGCGTACCATCAGGTTTTTGGGGGCAGTATCGACATGGAGTTGTCGCTGCTTGGCCATGAGCAGGCCAAGGGCTTGGCCAAGTTTTTGAATGGCCGCAACTTCGACCGCATTTACCGCAGTCCGATGATCCGGGTGCGGCAGACGGCCAAGCCGCTGCTCGATGCGCTTGAGCGGGAGGCCGAAGTGATCGACGATTTGCGCGAGGTCGATTTCGGCGTTTGGACCGGTCACAAGTGGCACGAGATTCAGGGGAAATTCGGCGTCGATGCCGAGGAATGGCTCGCGCACCTGGAGAACGGCGAAGTCGCCGAAGCCGAATCGATGGACGGATACCGGTCGCGCATTAGCGGCAGCTTAGAGCGTATGATGCGCGAAGGGGCAGGGCAGGACGTGCTCGTGCTGTGCCACGGCGGCGTGATTCGCATGTTGCTGGCCCTTCTGCTCGAAGAACCGTTTTCAAAAATGAGCCGCTTCGAGGTGGACTTCGCCAGTTTGACCGTCATCGAGCACCGATCGAACCGCGCAGAAATTAAACTGCACAACTTCGCCCCGTGGCTATGGCTCGGCAAGAACGGCGAGGTGTGAGCGAGGAGTTGGAACAGATTGTTTCGGTTTGGGTGTTGACGACGCCGGCGGCGGGTGGAGCTGTGGGTGAGTTGCTGGAATCGATCTTTGGGTCGACGGCGTCGGTTTGGTCGGAGGACAGGTCGAACGAGGCGAAGGTCACGGTATATCTTGAGCGCGATTCGGTTGCCTCGGCCGAGGAAGCGTCGCTTGGCCAAGGGCTTGAAATCTTGCGCGCTGCGGGGGTGGATGTGGGCGCGGGGAATTGGGCTGTCGAGCGAGTGAAGTGCGAAGATTGGTCGGAGTCGTGGAAGAAACATTTTAGCCCGATAGAGGTGGGCGACCGTTTGCTGGTGAAACCGGAGTGGGAGGAGATTGAGCCGAAACTTGGCCAAGCGGTGGTCATACTGAATCCAGGGATGAGCTTTGGAACGGGACACCACGCGACGACGTTGTTTTGTCTCAAACAGTTGGCGGAGTGCATGCCGGTTGGTGGCGGGAAGAGTCTTCTTGACGCGGGTGCGGGGTCGGGGATTTTGGCCATCTCAGCGGCCAAGCTGGGTTATGCGCCGGTGGAGGCGTGGGATTTTGACCCGGTTGCGGTGGGCGTGGCCCGGCGTAATACGGAGCAAAATGGGCTTGCCCAAGCGCTTGCGTTTGAGAATCGGGACTTGACGAAGATGCCGCCTGGCGGTCGGCAGTTTGATGTGGTTTGTGCCAATTTGATGTCCGAATTGCTGGTTGCTGAAAAATCCAAGTTGGCGTCGTGGCTGGCACCGACTGGTCGCTTGGTTTTGGCGGGAGTTTTGTTGGAACAGTTCCCTCAAGTGGAGGCGGCATTTTGTGGCTTGGGGATGGAGCTTGTTGCGGCGGAGTCGCTTGATGAGTGGCGCTCGGGTGCGTTCCAATTTTCCTGCTGATTTGATTGAACACATTTGCGGTTACAGGGTCAAAGGCTGTAACCGTTTGTTATGTGTAATCTGATACATACTAGGGGAGTGGCTTGCATCAAGTCAGCGTGGTTTGACTGCTCTTTTCCCGACGGTTTTTTCCTTCCACTCATTAACCGTATGAAAAAAAATACCGAAGTCGTTTCCGGCCTCGTCAGCGAGGAGCATCCTTTTCATCAAGCGCAAACCCAGCCGGGTAAGGCGAAGCAGCACCGTTATGAGCGGCGGAAGATCCGGAACATTCTGAAGATCGGGGATTGGGGGGAAGAAATCGCGTACGAGGAGGCAAGTTGACTTGGGGAGAAGCGGCTTTTACGCACCACTTCGCATTAATTTGAGAGGAGTTCGTTGACGTTTTTGTAGGTGGTCTCGAGTTGGCTCACGAGGTTGTCTGTGATTTCAACATTGGCATCCCGCAGGGCGAGCATAGCTGCACCAAGCACGGTTGGCAACCGGGGTTGACTGAGCATGACCTTGTGTTTGCTGCGGATAGTGGCCTCGAATGACTTCATTGCCTCCCGGTTAAACTGGAGGACGCCGCCGGAAAAAAAGAGCGGCAGCGGTGATGTGTCTAGGCCTGATTTCTCAACGGCTTGGAGGGTGAGATTGCCGACGGCTTCGCCGGCGTCACGGCAGATATGCCGGTAAACCTGGTCGGTTGTGCCGATTTCCTTGTCCAGCCGGGCGGCGAGGATGGCGAATTTGTCGCGGGTGAATTCAGGATGGTAGATTACTGGGATCAATCCCTGCACGTTTTTGATTTCGTACCACTCGCAAAGGGCTGGTGTGATCGCGGTCTCAGGGCCTGTTAGCTCGAACTCCGCAATGCTGGCGAGGATGCATTTCAGAGCGATCCAGTAGGCGCTGCCGACATCATCGAGCAGCGGCCCCCATCCCCCTAATTGGGTGAATCCCTCCTCCTTGTTGCAGGCAATAATACTGGTGCCGGTTCCGCAAATGGTGAGCACGCCGGGCCTGCCAAGTGTTGCGCCTTGAAAAGCGGCGATAGAGTCGCCCACGAGGCGGGTACGTTTCCAAGGGTAGATTTTGCCGCAGAGCTTTTCTTTCTGGTCGGCTGTGGCTTCGTTGAAAATGCCGGATGCCGAGACGGCGTAATGGGTGAATTCGTTGGCGAAGGGCAGTTGTAGTTCAAGGTCACGGAGGATCTCATTTACTCGGCGGCGGACTTCCTTTTGGTAGGAACCGGTGAAGTTCATCGATGCGGAGTGGACGACCGCGAGAACCCGGCCGTCGTGCGTTACGGCCACTCCGTGGCTGTAAGTGGCACCCCCATCAATTCCGATGACTAGTTGCAGAGGAGACTCCATGCGCTGGCTTGGCCAAGCGCATGGCCAAGTTCGACTGCGGAGAGAGTGGCGTAAATGCCTCCCGGAGGCAATCGGGACGTAGTCTCCGGCATCGGGCGCGCTTGGTTTGTTGCCTCGGTTTAGGATGAAAAAATGAATTAAGACTTGGCTGACCGGGGCGCTTCAGGTAGCCCTTTGCGCCCTACTCAAGGCGGATGGGGTTCGCCTGAAGGTTTTTTGTCTGCTTTTATTTTGTTTTCAAAGAGGATAAGCTGCCCCGCTCTTCGGGGCTGAACTCCCTGTGATTTAAGACTGTGTCTGCACGAGACGACTATTTACTGGAAACACTGACCGAGATGGGTGTGGTGACGGACGAGGAGCGCGCCCTCGCCGAGGACGAGTCCATGTCCAGTGGGGAAGGGATCGTTGACACCCTCGTGACCAAGGGAGTGGTCATGGCGATCCAGGTTTCCCAGGCCAAGGCGGCGCAATTCGGCGCGGAGTTTGTAGAAATCGCTGAGCAGACGATTGAGGACGACGTGATCTCTTCGGTTCCTCGTTCCGTGGCGCACCAGTACAAAGTGGTACCGCTGTATCAGGACGACTTGAGTGTCACAGTAGCGATGTCTGACCCCTCTGACCTTGATGTGATTGACGCGCTTGGCCAAGCGCTCAACAAGGAGGTGAAGATCAGTGTTGCCGATGAGGATGAAATCGAGGATGCCCTGAAGCAGTATTACGGGGCGGCCAAGGATGATAGCGTCAGCAAACTGATTCAGGACATAACCGAGGGGGACGTGCAGATCAGCACCCTTGGGGAAGTTAGTGTGGAGGAGGATGGGGGTGCCGTCGATGCAGACACCCCGATCATCAAACTGGTGAATACGATGATCGTGGAGGCGTTCCGGTTGGGAGCGTCGGACATTCACCTTGAGCCACTGGCTGCGCGGTTTCGGATGCGCTACCGTATTGACGGGGTTTGCCACGAGCAGAAATCGCCGCCAAGGCGCTTGCAGGCCTCTGTAATCAGTCGTTTGAAGATTATGTCCGAGATGGACATCGCCGAGAAACGCGTACCGCAGGACGGCCGCATCCAAGCCAACGTCGGCGGCAAATCGATTGATCTGCGGGTCAGTTGCCTTCCGACGACTCATGGCGAGAGCATCGTCATGCGGCTCTTGGATAAGGAGGGGCTGAAACTTGGCCTCGGCCAGTTAGGTTTTTTGGCTGATGACCAGCAGACGTTCGAGAAATTGATCCAGTTGCCCGACGGTATTCTGCTGGTGACCGGCCCTACCGGCTCGGGGAAAACCACCACCCTGTACTCCTGCCTGAATTACATCAACAAGCCGGATCGGAAGATCATCACCGTGGAGGATCCGGTTGAGTACCTGCTCGAGGGGATCAACCAGGTGCAGGTGAATACAGCGGTGGATCTGACATTTGCTAACGCCCTAAGGGCGATGCTACGCCAAGCGCCGAACGTGGTGATGTTGGGAGAGATTCGTGACTACGAGACGGCGTCCATCGCCATTAATGCCTCGTTGACCGGCCATTTGGTTTTCTCCACACTCCATACGAACGATGCACCCTCCGCGGTGACCCGATTGACGGATATCGGTGTGAAGCCGTTCCTGATCGCATCTGCCACGCGGTGTCTCATGGCGCAGCGGCTAGTGAGGAAGGTTTGCCCGAAATGCGAAGCGCCGACCACCCCCGATAAAAGCGATCTGTTGGCGCTTGGTCTCGATCCGGACAAGATAAAGGATCCCAATTTTCTTGCCGGGAAAGGTTGTGACAAGTGCAACGGCACAGGGCACAAGGGCCGGTTTGGTTTGTTCGAGGTGTTTGTCGTGGATGATGAAAGTCGGAAGATGATCGTAAACAAGGTCACGACAACGGAGCTGCGCAGGCGTGCCCGCGAAGTGGGTATGCGCACCCTGCGGGAAGATGGCGCCCGCAAGGCGGTCGCCGGCATGACCACGGCAAATGAAGTGTTGCGCGTCACGGTGGGCGACGAGGATTAGTTTTACCAGAAATAGAAATGTCATACTCAATGTCAGACCTGTTGCACCTTGTCGTGAAGGAGGGCGCATCCGACCTTCATGTTCGAGTTGGCGTACCGCCAGCGATCCGCCTAAACGGGGTTTTGCAAAAGGTGGACGGCCCGGCCATCACGGATGAATCGTCCGAGGAGTTGATGCGCTCTATCACATCCGATGAAAATGTGCAGGAGGTGAGGGAGCGAGGTGGGGCGGATTTTGCCTTTGCGTTTGGAGAGATGGCTCGGTTTCGAGTCAGCGTGTTCAAGGAGAAGGGGAGGTTTGCGTGCGTGCTGCGGCAGATACCGACGACCCTGCTGACATTCGAACAGATCGGTCTACCGCCCTCGGTAAAGGAGTTGTTGTACAAGCCGCGCGGCATGTGCTTGGTGACTGGCCCAACCGGCTCCGGCAAAAGCACTACGCTGGCTTCGATGATCGACATCATCAACGTGGAACGGGATGACGCTCATATCGTCACCGTTGAGGATCCTATCGAGTTTTATCACAACCACAAGAACGCAATCATCACTCAGCGTGAGGTGCATGTGGATGTGCCAAGTTTCGGTGAAGCGCTACGGCGTGTTCTGCGGCAGGACCCTGACATTATTCTCGTGGGTGAGATGCGAGATTTGGAGACGATCGAGTCGGCCATCACTGCTGCTGAGACGGGTCACTTGGTGTTTGGCACACTTCATACGACAGGTGCTGCCAAGACCATCGACCGCATCGTGAATGCCTTCCCTACCAACCAGCAGAACACCATCCGTATCCAGCTTTCCACTGTATTAGTTTCCGTGATTTCACAGTTGCTCTGTCCACGCGCTGACAGGCCGGGACGGGTGGCGATATTTGAGATCATGAACTTGACCCCATCGATTTCCGCGCTGATTCGTGACAATAAAACCTACCGGATCAATTCTGACATTCAAACCGGCGCCAAGTACGGCATGGTGAACTTGGATTCATATCTGTTAGAAAAATATCAGGCCGGCTTGATTGTCGAGGATGAGGTTATCACCAAGGCACAAGATCCCGGGACCATCATGGAGAAACTCCGGAACGTGCAGGCAGGGATGGCGGCTGATGAGGAGGAAGAGGACGTTTAATGGCGGACTATTTATCCATACCACTTTTATCGCTGATTGCGGATTTGAACCTTTTGGACGAATTCCAGATCGAAGAGGCCGCCGGTGAGGTGGATGCTAAAGGCGTAACCGCGTTTCAAGCCTTGGTGGACTTGGGTTATCTGGATGCCGACAGGATCATTCAAGCTTTGTGTGATCACCTCGGTGCAGAGTCGATGGACCTCAACGATGCCATGATCACTCCGGATTTGATCAAGCTTTTGCCGTCCGGTTTGGCCAAGCAGCACAAGTGTATGCCGGTGTCCTATTTTGACCCGACGTTGCAAGTAGCTTTTCTCGATCCGCTTGACCCCGCCGCGATCGATGAGATTGGCTTTACAACAAGCTTGGACATTCAGGTGGTAGTGGCTGATCCCGCCCAGGTAGTGGCTGCTGTCAAGGAACACTACGGCGAAGACGAGGCGGATGCTGTAGCTGGTGGCGCTGCGTTTGATGAAATTCTCAAGGAGATGGGCTCCGACTCCTCCGACGACAGAATGGAAGAGGAGGACATCGTTAAAATCGACGTCACAGGGGATGAAAGGGATATCGCCGCTTTTGTGGATGCTGTGTTGGTAACGGCCATTGGTGACCGTGCGAGCGATATTCACTTCGAGCCGTTCGAGAACGATTTCAAGATTCGGGCCCGTGTGGATGGAGCCCTCTACGAGTTAACAAGTCCGCCAAAGAGCCTCGCTACCAACGTGGTCAGCCGAATCAAGGTCATGGCGGATCTCAAGCCGGACGAGCGCCGACGGCCACAGGACGGGCGCATTCCTCGCATCATGCCTGACGGTCGAAAGATCGACCTGCGTGTGTCCTGTTTGCCGACACAATTTGGTGAATCGGTTGTGTTGCGTGTGCTGGACCGTGAAGCTATCACGCTGGATCTTGATGCCCTTGGCTTTCCGGATGACATGCTGACCCAGATCAAGGACATCGCAAAAACACCCAACGGGATTTTTATCGTAACCGGACCGACCGGTTCCGGGAAAACCACCACCCTATATTCCACGCTTCACGAGGTGAACTCCATCGGCGACAAGATTTTGTCAGTCGAGGATCCGGTCGAGTTTGACATCGATGGAATCATGCAGGTTCCTGTCAGGGAAGCTACCGGGATGACGTTTGCCGCCGGCTTGCGCTCATTCCTCCGGCAGGATCCGGACATTATCATGGTCGGGGAGATGCGCGATCTCGAGACTGCACAGATTTCCATTCAAGCATCGCTGACGGGTCACTTGGTACTCAGTACCCTCCACACAAACGACGCAGCGGGAGCCGTCACCCGTCTTTTAGACATGGGGGTCGAGCCTTTCCTTATCTCCTCATCCCTCTTGTGTGTACTGGCCCAGCGCCTCATCCGGACCGTTTGCAAAAAGTGCAAGAGTCCGTTCGAGCCGACGGACAGCCAGTTGGAGGCGCTTGGCTTGAAGCAAACAGATACAAGCGACAGTAAGTTTTATTATGGCCGTGGTTGTTCCTCGTGTCATGACACCGGTTATTCCGGCAGACGTGGTATTTTTGAGTTTTTAGTCATAGCCGAACCGGTCCGCGAGTTGATTAACATAAGTGCCCCCACCATCGTCATCCGTCAAAAAGCCATTGAGTTGGGGATGAGCACTCTGCGACAAGATGGCTTGCGCGGCATCTACGATGGTGATACGACCGTGGAAGAGGTGCTCCGATACACATCATAAGATAGCAGGACGCATTCATGGCCAACTTTCAATACGAAGCTCTCAATAACAAGAGTGGTAAGACTGAGAAGGGCGAACTACCCGCCGCCAGTCAGGCCGAGGCGTTGGCTCGGTTACAGGAGATGGGCCTGTCGCCCATGAAGGTGGAGCAAGCCAAGGCCGCCACCAAGAAGACCAAGCAGCGGAAAGGCAAAAAGGGCGCCAAAAAGAGTATCGGGCAGATGCAACTCAGTATCCCCGGCATGGCGGGTAAGGTTAAGGAAAAGGTTCTCACGATCTTCACCCGTCAGTTGGCCCAGTTGACTTCCGCCGGCTTGCCTCTTCTCACCGGGCTCAAGGTGCTTGAAAAGCAGGAAAAGGACGCGACGTTAAAGCGTATCTTGGGAGAATTGTCCGAGGTGATCGAGGGCGGCGGCACGTTCTCCGAAGGCTTGGCCCAGCATCCCAAGGCTTTCAACAAGCTTTTTGTCAGTATGGTTAAGGCGGGTGAGTTGGGCGGTGTGCTTGAGGTGGTTCTCGACCGTTTGGCGATGTTCATGGAAAAGGCCATGAAA
>JABGZB010000246.1 GCA_018674955.1 Verrucomicrobiota bacterium
GAGAGCCCTAGGAGCTGACATAGGTCTTGAGGAAAATTTCCTCGGACTCAATGTTGCCGATGAGCACCAACTCGTCGCCGGCCTGCAACAACTCAGTTGGATCCAAATGGATCAAGTGCGTGTCGCGGCCATCGATTTCTCGTTGGATGGCAATCACACTGCAGCCGGATCGATCGCGAATCTCGGACTCGACGAGTGACCTGCCCTCAAGGTGCTCGGGCAGCTCGATCCTGAAAATGTTCAGCCCCTCGGCCACCATCAGGATGTCGCTGTGCTTGAGGAGATTGAAAATGATGTTCGCCCCCATCGAGGCATACGACGCGACGAAGTCGGCCCCGGCACGGTGCAGCGTGCTGATGTTGCGCTCGGAGTTGGCACGGCTGATTATCTGGATGTCGGGGCAAAGTTTGCGGCAGTAAATGGTCAGGTAAATGTTGGTGTCGTTCTGGCCAGTGGTGATAATGACCGTGGAGGCTTCTCTGATTTTGGCCTCTTCGAGCACCTCGATCCGGGCGGCACTGCCGTGCACGTAGTATTTCTTGTTGCGAATGCGGTCTGGCAACTCCTCGACTATCGTGTACCGGAGCCCGCGCTTGGCCAAGGCGCGCGCGGTGGCCCGGCCCACGCGTCCTCCACCGATGATGACCACGTGTGATTCCTCAGCGTGATAAATGCAAAACACCTGGTTGTAGTGCTGAATCATCTCCTTGGAACCGGCCAACACGAGGACAGTGCTTTCGCTGATCCGGGTGTCCGGGCCGGCACCCTTATATTCACCGCGATCCCACACGCCGACCACATTTGTGTGGGTCATCTCGCTGAAGTTACACTCGGCCAGAGTTTTGCCAACGATCGGTGTGCCGGTGACCATCGCCTCGGCAATGAGTAGTTCGTCGAAATGCCCGATCACGTGTGCCATGGCGTCGTTGCCAATTGTCCGGCGCGCAAGGAACTGCCCCATCATGTCACCAAGCCGGATCACATTCTGACTCCCAGCCAACTCCAGAATATCCACTGATGCCTCCGCCTTGGCGAGGGTGACCACCTTCACCCGGTTATCGACCAATTCGCGCACGGTGAAGGCGATATTGGCGTTGGCCTCGTCCTTGCCGGTGGCCACGACCATCGCCGCCTGCTCGACCCGTACGTTGCGATAAGTGCCGGGATCGTCCGTGTCGCCCACAGCAACCACGACCCCCTGGTCATGCAGTCGCAGAGCCTCATCCTTGTCACTAACCAATAGCACGTACGGGATCGAGTACTGATCAAGCTTGTGTATGAGTGTCAGGCAGACTGGGTCGAGATTCGTGAGGATGACATGGCCCTGGGTATCCTTCGGTAATGCGCGGGGAGTACGAGCAGCGTTCTGCGCCTCCATCCACGGCTCATAAGCAAAGCGGATGAAAGCAAAAGGAAGAATGACGAACATCGAAAACATACCGAAAAGCATCACTACTAATGAATAAAACTTGCCCAACGGTAAACTGAAAGTGATATCTCCGTAACCGAGTGTGGACATAGTAACCATGGTCCAATAAAAACCATCGTACCATTCGATCGCGTTATTATTGTTGTCCGTTACCATATTCTCATATCCTGCGATCCAATGAAACGCAACACTTGAGATTAGGATGAAGGCCAAAACTATTAGAACCAAACTGATCAACTGGCGGACATTACGCCAGCCCGATGACTTGCCGTTGGTTAGCGTAAACAAGGTTGTTGGGAGGATTTTCATCGGGTGAGTTTTACTCCGTCCCGCATACGAAGTTTAAGCGGCCGCCCAAGACATGCATAAGGAATCGAGCCGAAATATGGGGATGATGCGAGGATTTCCATTGGGACGCCGGGCTCACTGGCCAGACGGCAGACGGACAAAAAACCCAGGGCTGCCCATCCTGAACCCTGGTGCAATGTCTCAAATTGACTCAACTTTTTTCATGACCCTTGGCCAAGTACCGAGCCCAAGTCGCTCGACAGGGGCAATCCAACCCATTCGATAGTCGTTTGAAAAGAAGAATTTCACATACCAAGCGCTTGGCCAAACGGAATGTTTTGGCTTAGATGGGGGCGCACCTGACAAAAGTCCACGCACCCATCGCCATGAAATCCCGCCCCAGGCCTGGCCTAGCCGCCGAAATTCGGTTCGTCGTTGAGACCAAACATATTATCGACTTCGCCGTGAACGGGATGCCAACGGTCCTTGCGACCCCCTGGCTAATCTGGTTCATGGAGCACACCGCCCGTGAGGCCATGCTCCCCCATCTCGAACCGACTGAGAGTACCGTTGGTATACTAGTTGATATTGAGCACCTCGCCCCTACCCCACTTGGCCATGCAGTTAAATGCCGTGCCCAAGTGCTGAGTTCTGACGGTAGCCAGTTCCTATTCAAGCTCGAGGCATTTGATGAACTGGAAAAGATCGCAAACGGGCTTCACAAGTTGAACGTCATCGACAAGGCTAGGTTCGCCAAGCGCGTCGCCAGCAAAACCAAACCGGAGTAAACCCAAGCCATGTTAGCCAAGATCCATTGCGCCGCCGTCCAGGGAATCGCCGCCCACGCGGTCGAGGTCGAGGTCAACGACGGCTACGGCGAGACACTCGTCGTCATCGTCGGCCTGCCTGACGCCGCTGTACGCGAGTCGCGCGACCGCGTTACCACCGCCCTTACAAACTCCGGCTTCAAAATACCACTGGGCCGCATCACCATCAACCTCGCCCCTGCCGACATCCGCAAGGAAGGCCCCAGCTTCGACTTGGCCATCGGCATCGGCATGCTCGCCGCCAGCGAGCAACTCGAGTCCAACCAACTCGAGCGCATCATGATGGTCGGAGAACTCGCGCTGACAGGTGCCGTGCGTCGTGTCAAAGGCGTGCTGCCCATCGCCCTCAAAGCGCGCGCCATCGGCATGGACGGCATCATGGTGCCAACCGAAAACGCCGCCGAGGCTGCCGTCGTAGATGGACTGAAAGTTTACCCCGTCGCGAACCTTCGCGAGGCCGCCGCATTCCTCGAGGACCGCGAGACGATCGAACCCAAGCAGGTCGATCTCGCCGAGTTGTTCGCCGTGCAGGACATCGACAGCCCAGACTTCGCCGATGTCAAGGGACAGGAGTCGGTCAAGCGCGCGCTCGAGATCGCCGCCGCCGGTGGCCACAACGTGTTGATGATCGGCCCGCCCGGCACCGGCAAGTCGATGCTGGCCAAGCGACTCCCCGGCATCCTTCCACCGCTCACGCTCGAGGAGGCGCTAGAGGTCACCCGCGTCCACAGCATCGTCGGCCAACTGCAACCCGGCCAAGCGCTGGTCTCACAGCGGCCCTTCCGCAAGCCGCACCACACCGTCAGCGACGCCGGTTTGCTCGGTGGCAACATTAACCCGACGCCGGGCGAAATTTCGATGGCACATAACGGCGTGCTGTTCCTCGACGAGTTGCCGGAGTTCAAGCGCAACGTCCTCGAGACACTGCGCCAACCGCTCGAGGAGGGCAACGTGACCATTTCGCGCGCCGCCGGTTCAATGACGTTCCCCTCGGCGTTCATGCTCGTCGCGGCGATGAACCCGACGCCGGACGGCAAGATGCCGGGCGAGTCGAGCAGTTCGCCGCGAGAGATTCAAAACTATCTCGGCCGGATCAGCGGCCCGTTGCTCGACCGGATTGATCTGCACGTCGAGGTGCCACAGGTGAAATTTCAGGAAATCACAGCCAAGCGCGACGGCGAACCGTCGGCCAGCATCCGCGACCGTGTCATCGCCGCGCGCCAACGCCAAGAGCAGCGCTTCGACGGAAACGCCCGCGTCACCTGCAACGCCCGAATGGAGGCCCGCGACATCAAGAAGCATTGCCAACTCGGCGATGAGCCGAAGGAGTTGCTGCGAATGGCGATGAACGAGCTCGACTTAAGCGCCCGGGCGTACGACCGGATTTTGAAAGTCAGCCGCACGACCGCCGACCTCGCCGGCTCGGACAGCATAAACACGGAACACATCTCGGAGACCCTCCAATACCGCACTCTCGACCGCCAACTTTGGGGCTAACCAAGGAAAGAGGATCCACCACGAAGATTCAAATCTAATTTCTTCGTGCCCTTCGTGGTTAAAAACCGGGCACCGAGAACTGATCTTAGGCGATCAGGTCGTGGATGACTTTGCCGTGGACGTCGGTCAGGCGAAAATCGCGGCCGGCCTGGCGGAAGGTGAATTTCTCGTGGTCGAATCCCAGCATCGCCAACATCGTGGCGTGCAAGTCGTGCACGTGCATCCGGTTGACCTCCGCGCGAAAACCGAACTCATCCGTCGCGCCGTAAACGCTCCCGCCCTTCGCGCCGCCGCCGGCCATCCACATGGTGAAGCCGTGGTGGTTGTGGTCGCGGCCGTTGATCTTGCCGGCGTTCGCTCCGGGTGTGGGCAACTCGACTGTCGGCGTCCGGCCAAACTCCCCGCCCCAAAGCACGAGCGTCTCGTCGAGCAATCCGCGCTGTTTGAGATCCGTTAGCAGAGCGCCGATCCCTTGGTCGCACTGCCCGGCCAAGCGGCGGTGGTTCACCTCGATGTCGTCGTGATTGTCCCACGGTTGGCCCGAGCCGTGCCACACCTGCACAAACCGCACGCCACGCTCAACCAAACGCCGGGCGATGAGTAACTGCCGAGCCTGCGTCCCCTTGCCGTACAACTCGCGAATGTGTTTCGGTTCACGGTTCACGTCGAACGCATCGGTCGCCTCCATCTGCATCCGGTACGCCAACTCGAACGACTGGATGCGTGCCTCGAGCTGAGCGTCCTCCTGCCGGCGATCTGCGTGCCGGCGATTGAGCGACTGAATGAAATCGAGTTGCCGGCGCTGTGCCGAGAGCGACAGCCCACGATTTTTTATATGCTCGATGAGTTTATCGACCGCCGTGTGCTTGGTGTCGATATGCGTGCCCTGGTAAATGCCGGGGAGAAAACCGGACTGCCAGTTTTGCGATTCCTGAATCGGGTAACCGCCGGGACACATGACGATGAAACCCGGCAAATTCTGGTTCTCGCTGCCGAGCCCGTACGTGACCCACGAGCCCACGCTTGGTCGGATGAGCCTCGCCTCGCCACAGTTCATCAGCATGAGCGACGGCTCGTGGTTGGGCACGTCGGCGTGCATCGAGCGGATCACCGCGATGTCGTCCATGCACTTGGCCGTGTGCGGGAAAATCTCGCTGACCTCCGTGCCGCTTTGTCCGTGCCGCTTGAATTTGTACGGGCACGGATACGCCGCTCCGGTTTTGCGCTCCGTCCGCAGGTTGTTCATCGGAAGCAGCTTACCGGCGTATTTTTGCAGCGACGGCTTTGGGTCGAACGTATCGACATGCGAAGGCCCGCCGTTGAGGAAAATGTGAATCACCCGCTTGGCCTTGGGCGTGAAATGCGACCCCTTGGCCAAGAGCGACGACGACGCTGCCGCGCTGGCGGCGTTGGGCAACATCGAGCCAAGCGCCAAACCGCCCATGCCGATGCCGCAGCGGGAGAGAAACTCGCGCCTCGTAAAAAAATGGTCGCTCAACTTTGGCCCGTGATGCTGCATCGCCGTATCGGTACGCCGAAAACTACCGCTCTATTCAGAAGTTTGCAACAGCCCCGCTTGGCCAAGCACTCCAGCACGGACGACCGGCCAGCCTCAAAACTCCCAGTCGATCCCGGCGCTATAGATGCGGTAGCGGTACTCGTCCTGCGGGACATTGGAGTTGATGCTCTCCTGCTCGAACCCTAGCTGGAACGTCAAGTGGTCGTTGTATTCATAACCGACCGAAATATCCCAAGACAAGTCGGCGCGCTCACGAAGATAGAGTAAATGGGCGGAACGCTGAAGGTCGTATTCGTAGGTGGCTTTTCGCACGGTGGCCGAGACGCTCCACAACTCACCACGATAGCGCCAATTGTGTGAAATGCGTTCGCGGCGATAATCAAAATAACCGGAACCGCTGTCCTCGTTCTCGAGAATTGAGAAGCGCGTGCGCAGTCGCAGTCGCCGGCTGCTGTTCCAGTAATGCGCCCACTCGACGCCCCGCTCCGGGCGGTCATAGCTGATGTCGGTGTCCGGCATGTAAAAACCGATCTCATCCCGCTGGCTTCTCGTGTCGTAATCGCGCCGCAACGTCTCCACGTAAAGAAGCAGCTCGGACTGAAATCCGTAGTCCACCCCGAGCGATATTCGGCCACCGATTTCCAGGTGGTCGTCCAGCGGCTCGGCGAAATATTGGCGCGTGACTTCCGCCTTGGCCTCAGCCCAAAAGTTCGCCGGCAGACTCCGGCGCAGCGCCGGTTCGAGGCTGATTTGTTTCCCGACCACCTGCACCGTCCCAATGTCGTCCTCGGTCAACGACGCGTCAAATATTTCGTCGATGTAAATGACGCGGATGTCGGTCTTGAGTTGCCAGTACGGGGACAGACTCTTTTCGAGGCTGACATTGAGCAGGCCGGTCTGTTCCGAATCCACACTCTCGGTGTCGAGATAGCGGCGGTCATCCAGCCCACCGAACATCGTGACCTCCACCCCGTCTTCGGCGAGCGGAATCCGGATCGCCATAAAGTCGAAACCGATTGAAGTGAAGGGGCTCGATTCCTCGGCGAAGGCTGACAGGGTAACGTTCTCCTTGTAGCCGCCGCCAAGCCGGAGGTCGGTGCTGTAATCCCACACGGAAAGATCCTCCATCAACTCCTTCTCGATGGCGGCAATCTCCTTGTCGTAATCCGGAAACTCCAGGTCGGTATCCTGCGCAACGACTCTTGGCCAGGCACACAGCATCCCCAAAAATAAAAACCGCAGTAGAAAATCAGCCATCCTCAATCGGCTATGTACGCACAACGTTTGGCCAAGGTTACCAACAAAAACCAGGTCATTTGCTGAGCTCACGCCGCAGCCAGGCCGGTCGGTCGGTGGTGATGCCGTTGATGCCAAGCTTGGCCAGGCGCCTGGCCACGTCCGGCGAGTTCACCGTCCACGTGAACAACTCCAGCCCGGCCGCCTTGACCTTGTCGAGGAACGCCCTGTCTCCAAGCCCCTTGTAGCTGACATTGATGCCCTCGAGCTTGGCCGCCTTGGCCATGGCAATCAGCTTTTCCACGCGGGGCGTCTGTTCGCCGGTTTTTTCGTCCACCTTGAAACTGGACAGGTAAAAGCACTCGACCTTTGGCAGTCTGGCCTTGGCCTGCTTCACCACTTCGTAGTCGAAGGAAATCACGACCAACTGCTTCGGTTTCTTGCCGGAACGCTTGAACGCCTTGGCCAAGTCGGGGACGATCTCCGGCCCACACTTCACCTCAACGAACAGCCGATGTCCCTCCGGGATGGTCGCTAGCACGTCGGCGAGTTTCGGGATGCGTACGCCCTTCCACTTGTCGCCCTTCCATGCGCCGACGTCGAGTTGCTGCAACTCGGCCAGCGTCTGGTCGACAACCTTGCGATCCACTCCCGCGAGCTTCTTGGTGGTACCGTCGTGATGCAACACGATATGACCGTCCTTGGACAGGTACACATCAATCTCGACAGCGTCGGCGCCCTGCTCCCAGCCGAGTTTGACCGACTCGAGCGTGTTCTCCGGCGCATCGTGTGACGCGCCCCGATGGGCAATGATCTCCACGTCAACCGCCACTACACCCTGACAAGGCATCAGGACGCAAGCCAGCGCCGCTTTTGTCAGAAAGGATTTCATCAAATAAAGTGTTTAAGCCAAAATGCCCTTCACGACTTCGCCATGAACATCGGTCAGGCGGAAGTGACGGCCCTGAACTTTATAGGTCAACTGCTCGTGGTTCAAGCCAAGCAGATGCAGGATGGTGGCGTTCAGGTCGTGAATGTGAACCGGGTTCTCGACCGGTCGATATCCGAATTCATCCGTCCGGCCATGACTGATGCCGCCCTTCACTCCGCCGCCTGCAAGAATCATCGAGTAAGCCTCCTTGTGATGGTCCCGCCCCACGTTGCTCGCAGCGCCTCCGTTGCTTTTGCCCTGCAACATCGGCGTACGGCCAAACTCCGCACCAATCACGATCAGTGTTTCATCCAGCAACCCGCGCTCTCTCAAGTCACCGATCAACGCAGCCACCGGACGATCCAACTGTCTCGCCTTTTTTGGGATGCTAGCAAAAATACCGCTGTGGTGGTCCCATCCTTGGTCAAACAATTGCACAAAACGCACCCCCTTCTCGACCAGTCTCCTCGCCAGCAGGCAGTTGTTCGCCAGACTCGTTGCGCCCAGTTTGGCACCGTAAGCCTCTAATGTCTCAGAGGTTTCCCTCTTAATATCCATTAACCCCGGCACACTGCTTTGCATGCGGTACGCCAATTCATACTGTGCGATGCGGGTGGCAATCTCCGGGTCGCCTACGTCTGCCAGCGCAGTCTTGTTGAGGAAATTAATCCCATCGACAATGTCTCGCCTGCCCTGCGACGTGATCCCTTTTGGGTTAGACAAAAACAAGACTGGGTCGCCTTGGCTCCGGAACTCGACGCCCTGGTGCAGTGTCGGCAGGAAACCGCTCCCCCACAGGCTATTGCCCGCGCCGGCCACACTGCCAGTGATCATCACGACGTAGCCCGGCAGATCGCGGTTCCCCGTGCCCAAGCCATAGCTCACCCAGGAGCCAATTCCCGGCCGGCCAAACCGCTCGAAACCTGTATGCAAAAACAACTGCGCCGGCGCGTGGTTGAACTGCTCCGTTCGCACCGTTTTCACAATCGCCAACTCATCGGCGACGGAACCCAAGTGCGGCAGGTGCTCCGACAACTCCAGGCCACCCTGTCCGTGGCGATAAAAATTAAATCGCGTGCCCAGCAACTTCGGGTGCTCGCGGATGAACGCCAACTGTTTGCCCTTGAACATGTCATCCGGACACTTCTCGCCGCTGCGCTTAACCAACTCCGGCTTGTAATCGAACAACTCCAGGTGCGACGGCCCGCCGACCAGGTGAATGTAAATGACGTTCTTCGCGCGAGGCGCAAAGTGAGGTTGCCCTAGAATCAGTGGATCACCCTGCCCTCCGGCAGCCGGGGCGGCGAACAACCGGTCATTGAGCACCGATGCCAAGCCAAGCGCACCGATGCCGGCGCCGGTGTGCTTGAGAAACTCCCGGCGGGACTCGGTCAGGTAGTGGTGATGCAGAGGGGTCATCAATCAGCCCTTGGTGATCACCTCGTCCAGGTTCAGTAGGACGCTGGCCACGGCGAACCACTTCGCCAGGTCGCCCGCCTCGACGCCGGCCGGCATCCTCCAGTTCTTCACACCTGAGACGAGTTGACGAGCCACTTTCGGCTCAGCGGCGAGCGCCGCTTCGCGCTTGGCCAAGAGTTGATTCAAATAAGCAACTTCCACCGGGATGGGGGGCCGGGTAAGAGCCACGCGGAACGCAAAATCTATTCGCTGCTCGTCGTTGCTCAAGTCCGGTTCGGCGAGGATGCGACCCGCAAACGCCATCGCCATCTCGACGTAGGCCTCGTCGTTCAACAGAGTCAGCGCCTGTAGTGGCGTGTTGGTGCGCGGCCGGGCCACGACGCAGGCACCTCGATCCGGCGCGTCAAAATTGACGAAGCTAGCGTACGGCGCGCCCCGCCGCCAAACCACGTATACCCCGCGACGAAAACGGTTTTCATCCTTGGCGGCGACGAACTTCGGCGCGTTGCGACCGACATGCCGCCAAATGCCATTCGGCTGCGGCGGATAAATCGGCGGCCCGTGCATCCGGTGCGCCAGCAGACCACTCGCCGCCAGGGCCGAGTCACGAACCATCTCCGCACTCATCCGAACCCGGGGCGCGCGCGCGAAGTAACGGTTGGCCGGATCTTGTTCCAGATGTTCACCGCTCACCCTGGACGACTGCCGGTAGGTTCGACTCGTCACAATCAATCTATGAATATGCTTCATCGACCAACCGCTCTCGACGAACTCAACCGCCAGCCAGTCGAGTAACTCCCGATGGGTCGGTGCCTCACCTTGGGCACCAAAATCCTCCTGCGTCGCCACGATTCCACGCCCCATGAAGGCCGCCCACCAGCGGTTCACCGTGACCCGGGACATCAGCGGATTGGCGGGAGCAACCAGCCACTTCGCAAAGCCCAGTCGATTCGGCGGCAGTTTTTTGTCGTAGGCGTGCATCACTGTAGGCGTGCCAACAGCCACTGAATCACCAAGCGTGAGATAGTTACCGCGCAACATTATTTTCGTATCACGCGGCTCACTTATTTCCTTCATCACGAGGGTGGAGGCCGGCTTGAGCGCCTCTTTCTCTTTACTGAGTTTAGAGATCTCCCTCTTCAACGCCTCTCCCAACCCTTTCGATGCCTGTAATTCGTTGATCTTCTCCTGCAACTCAGCCCGCCTTGCCTCCTGCCCCGGTGGCATTGGCAGGTTTATAGTTGGGCCGTAAAAATTCCACGTCACCCCGTTGCCCTGCTGTTTCACCTCGAGCGACGTGTTGTTGAAAAAAGCAAACATCCGGTAGTAATCCCTCATCGAGAACGGATCGTACTTGTGGTCGTGACACTGCGCGCACTCGAGCGTCGTGCCAAGAAACACCGTACCGGTAGTGTTCACGCGATCGATCACCTGGTTGACACGGTTCGATTCCGGGTGCACGCCGGCCTCAACATTGCATGTCGGGGTTCGATGAAATCCTGTGGCGATTTTTTGGGATATCGTCGCGCCGGGCAAAAGATCGCCAGCCAACTGCTCGATGGCAAACTGGTTGAAAGGCATCCCGGAATTGAACGCATCAATCACCCAGTCTCGGTAAGCCCAACTGTCGCGCAATTGGTCGGCCTGAAAGCCGTTCGAGTCGGCGTATCTCGCGAGGTCGAGCCAACGCCGCGCCCATTTTTCACCGTACTGCGGGTTCGCCAACAAGCGATCGACCATTCGCCCGTACTCACGGCGGGTTGGGTTGGCGAGAAAATCATCGACCTCGCCCGGTTGCGGCGGACGGCCAACTAGGTCGAGAAACACTCGGCGAGCCTGTTGCCCGGGCTTGGCCAAGGGCGACGGTGCCATCCCAAGCTTGGCCAAGCGATCGAGAATGAAGTGATCCACGGCGCTGGCTGCCTGTTCCGGCTTTGCCAAGCGCGGCAATTCCGGTCGACCGGGGCGCTGATAGGCCCAGTGGTCGTTGCCAGCGACAACGCCCCAATGACACAGGAATCCACCTACCAACAGAAGCGTCGCAAATCTGATAATCCGAACCGAACTGACACCATTAATGGAATGAGAGGATGCCACCGTGTTGCCAGAAAACTACCGTTTCCATTCTGTTTTGCAAATGGAATCAGGGGGGAACGAGAGATTATCTAACCAGACTATCAGACAAAAAGAATCCGGGGGGATCAGGTTGAAGAAACCTGCAACCCCCCCGGGGATAATTCAGAGCTAGCAATGTAAGGTTTAGTAGACATCCACGACAGCGCTTGCAGGCCCACGCCGTGCGAATTGGCGGGGAAGCTATATACCAGCAGCCATATGTCAACACTTTTTCGTAAAATAAATGAAGTTTTTATGCGGCGTTTTTAAGGGAAAACCGTTCATTCCAGGCTGCGAGGCAAAAAACCAACCGAAGTTTGGATCGAGTGAGCGCAGGAACAGCCGGCGCTTGTCTCCGGTGCAAGCAGCATCCCGCCGGCCGAAATCAGGCTCAACCAGCACCCGCTTCGAATACCCTCGAACTGACTGCGCTTGTTCGTGCTCAAGTCCCACATGCCGTGGGAGTAGTGGCGGAAAAACATCGCGTTGTTGCTGGCAGACATCGTACCGCAGCCGCGTCGTTCGGGCAGGTCATCCCGTAGCTCTTTGCCGGTGGCCAGGTCGAACGCCCATTGGTCGGAGTAATAAGTGTCCCCAATCACCACCGGGTGTTGCAGGTGTCCGCTGTGGTGCCCCTTGCCCTCCTTGTGGTGATCCTCCCACACGAGACTGCCCGCCGGGATGTGAACAGGGTTGCCATCCTTGGCCTTGCGCGTCTGCTCTTTCGCGGCGATCCCGTAGGTGTGATAATGTTTATCCTTGTCAGTTCCCGTGGCAACGAGCGTGTCGTTGGCATAAAGCAAATACGTCATGTACTGCAATTTTGAAAAGTCGTGCGGCCTATCCCACTTCGACTCGCCACTTTCCAAGTCCAGTGCGACGAGGTGTTGATTGCCCAGTTGCTGAATGGGCTGGATACCGCCGGCCTCCTCAATCGCTTTGGGTGCCCGGCTCTCGATGAAATAAATCACCCCATCGCCAATGGTGATGGTTGAGTTGACGATCGCTCCCCCCTCGTAGGCCCAGGCCCGTTCGCCTAACTTCAGGTCAACACCGAACAGCCGGTCGCTGGTCACCCGACTGATGAATTTTGTTTCGTATTTTTCGTACCACTCGCCGTCGTCCCCAAGGTAAAGTTCTCCTTTTTTGGCACGACTGCCAATCAACTTCCCATCGGTCGCCGACAGATAGGCCCACTGATATTTGGCCGCCTGGCCCTCCGGCACGGAAAACCGCCTGGCCCGATGCCCCGTCGCACCGTCGATCCCAATACAATACCGGCCCTGCACGAGGTAAAGCTGATCCCCGGCCGCCACCATGTTGCTGCTGTCTCGCGGGATGTTGGCCCGGCGCATTTCCGGGCTGGAGAAACTCCACCGGACAGTACCGTTGTAGGCGTCCAGGCCGAACAACACCCGGTCTCCCTGTACGTAAAGGCGGCCGTTGGTTGAGAGCGGCGCGGGGTTGCGGGGGCCACGGTCCGGCATCGGGCGGGGGCCGGGTTCACCCCACCATTTCACTCCCATTTCACCCTTCACTATATCATCCCCGCTGCAGGAGGTATTTTGCGCGTTGCCGTACTGATGAGTCCATTCCCCTGCCCCGGCCAACTGGGGACGCGAATAAACGAGCCAGCGAGCCTCGCCGTCATCAGATCGAACCAAGCGGCTTCCCTCCCGGCCAAGCCAGCGTTGCACTTGGCCAAGGTCGCCCGCTTGGCCAAGCACCACCGTGCCGCCGCCGGGCACAAGATACCGGAGAGCCTCAGCACCCTTGGCAGGTGGCAGTTGGCCCTCAAGCAAATGCCGCTCCGAGACAATCAAGTTGAACAGCATCGAGCCGAGAAAACGCTCGTCCAGCGCCCCCTCAAGCACCGAGGCCCGAACGCCATAAACACCCGCCTCGTCAAGGGTGGCCCGGATTGCCTGAACCCTCGCAACGTCCTGCTCCAATACCACCACCTGCAAGTCGGATTTGCGAACCAGCTCCAGCGCAAGAGTGCCATCCACTCCACCAAGGACCAGGCAATAGCCAGCCCGTGCGTCGGCCAACTCAAGAATCTGATCGGCCATGACCGACAGCTGGGCTTCTTTCGGCAACGCCGCTTGGCCAAGCGCCACATCAGGTAGCCGATAATAAAACGACGAGTCAAACTTGTATTGTTTGCTCTGAACGGCCCGGCCCCCGAGAGTGCCAACTATCCGGTAAGTGTATTCGCCGTCGAGCGAGAGGTCGTGAACCGTTACGAGATGACGCTTGCCCTGCTGCTTGCCGGACAACTCCACCGATTTTCCGCCCGGCATCGACCAACGCACACGACCACTCATCGACTCGTCCACCTCCCAACTGATCGTCACCGTCGTCCGATCCACCCAATCCACAAACGGCCCGTAGGCAATCTCCAACGACTTCGGCTTGGCTGCGGCCTCCACGGCCATCCCCCGAAACCCGCAAACGCAGACACAGGCAAACATCAACCCAAGACGGCAAACCACGTTGCAGATCATCATCCGCCCCGTTAGATCAAAGGAACTCATCGCGGGGACTGTTATGGAACCAGCCAATAGTCGCCAGTCTTTTTAGTGCTAAGTAATTCAGCAAACACCCGCTTGGCTAAGCTGGATCGCATGAATTTGAGGGGCGTCATACTGGACAGCAGGCACCCCGTTTGAGATGATTTTTACATTACCTAGTGACTCCGGCGGTCAGTTTCTCAGGATCGTATGCTTGATGTTCAGCCATCAACCCTTAATTTAAGGCAGAAGGCTTTTTTCGGCAAAAGTTAAACGCCTTGAAAAACAGCATCGCGGGCATGAGTGTTCAGTCTCTTACATGCATATGAAAAAACTAGACTGGAAATCTTTCGCGATAGGTGTGCTGCTAACTACGACCGTCATGTTCGGCACAGGTGCAACAAGTCTAAGTGATAAATGGATACATCTCGCTTTTCCAAGTCCTGATAATGATGAATTTGGAAATAAGGAATTCGCAAATAAAATCAACCAACTTGGAAAAGATGGTTGGCAACTGGTTGATGTCGAGTCCTCCATGAAGGATGGCAC
>JABGZB010000247.1 GCA_018674955.1 Verrucomicrobiota bacterium
CGGCGTGACATTGCGGATGCTGCGGCCGATCACGATGGCCAACTCCGCCTCGTAGTCGGTACGGTGTTTTTCGAAGGGAATCTCGATTTTCCCGCCATCGGGCAGGATCGATTTGGGTGATTTCAGCCAAAAAAGCGGTGTCTCGGGTGCCTCGAGGCCGGATTCGGCGGCGTGGTCGGCGTAATTGAGCCCCACGGCGATGATTTTTGAGGGCTGAACCGGGACAAGTGTCCGGAATCCTTTTTTCGGAATAGGGGTTTTTTGGAAGGATGGTGCGCCAAAAATGTCGCCCTTGAGTTTGTACAACTCTCCGTCCTCGACCTTAGCGTAGAAGATATTATCCCCTTTCTGAAATAGCCCAATTGCTGCCATGCTGCGGCTTTGTTACCAAACGAATCAGGCCGGAGCAAGGAAAAACGGTTTTGAGGCCTATTTTATGGGCTCCATCGTCAATGGATCGCGCATCGGCAGCTCTTTCACCCCGCCCTTGGCCAAGCGGCCCAGATTCACCGGATGATCCGGGTGACCCTTCAGAATCTCCTCTTTTTGCCCAACAATCAGGATGATCACTTGGTCAAGCTTGAGCCGCTGCTTGGCCACGTGCTGCACGGCGGCAATGTCCACCGACTCGATTTTGTCACGGTAGTCCGCCCAGTAATTTGGCTGCTTGGCGTACCGACCGATCATCTCGTCGTTGGCAAACGCCGAGACCACCTGCGCCGCCGAGGCGAAGTTGTTCGGGAACGTATCGGTGAACGACTTTTTCGTCGTAAGCAATTCCTCCGCGGTCACCGGTTCCCGGGTGATGCGCTCGATCTCTTCGAGTACGATCGATGTTGCATAAGCGACTGTGCGCGACTTGGATTGAAACCCGGCTCGGAACACCACCGGATAAAACGCTCCCCCCGGAAACGCCGACCGCGCCGAGTACGCCAATCCTTCGTCGGAGCGGATGCGGTTGGTGATGCGCGACGTGAAGCCGCCGCCGCCGAGTATGTCGTTCATCACTTGGATCGCGTAGTAGTCCGGATCGTCCCAGCGAATGCCCGGCAAAATGATCGACACCCGACCTTGGTTGACGTCTTTGTTGACGATGTAAACTCCCGGCTTGCCGTACGTTTTCGACTGCGGCACGGGTGGAGTTTTTTTGCCGGAGTGCGGCCAAGCGGCGAACACTCCGTCGAGGCGCTTGAGCATCGCGTCTCGGTCGAAGTCGCCGCTCACCGATACGATGAAATTCCGCGGATGTACCCACTCGTGGTGAAACTCCAGCAAATCCTCCCGCGAAATGCTCTCGAGCGACGCGGCTGTCGTGTGGCGGTTGAACCAAAAGTCATCGCCGTACGCGAGGAAGTTGCGCTCGCGCGACTCGATGCTCGACGAGTTGTCATTGCGCTGCTTGAGCCCCTGCAACGCCTGCGTCTTTCGTAGCGCCAGTTTGTCCTCCTGAAAACTTGGCGCAGCCAGCACAGCGCGCAATATCTCAAAACCGCGGTCGGCATCTTTCGAGAGCAGATTGAGACTCACACTGCCGCTCAAGCCGCCAAAGTTGCTCGATAATCTCGCCGCGAGAAACTCCAGTTCCTCGTCCAGTTCGTCCGCCGGCGAGGACGGAATCCCGCCACGCGCCATGAGCGCTCCGGTCAGGCCGGCCAAGCCCTCCTTGCCTTTCGGGTCGAGGTAGCTGCCTCCGCGAATATTCACCGACAAGTCGATCAGCGGCCGTTCGCGGTCGGGATAAATGTAAACAACAGCGCCCGATTTCAGCTCGACCCGATAGTCGGCCGGAGTCGGCGCATCGTAAACCAGCGGCGGGAATGTCAGCTTCTCCGGCCGGTCGGGAATCTCCTGTGCTTGGCCAAGCACCAATCCAAAAATCGCCACCCAGCTCAGCGTCACTTTCTGTTTCATCAATAAATTCATTTTCGTGATCCTTTGTTATTTGCTCAATTCGGCGATTCGTTCCGCTACTTTCACCATGATGATTTTCATCAACCCCTGCTGCTTGCCGTCCGCTTGGCCAAGCTGCGACTCCATCGCCTCCAATTGTTGCTGCAATCGCTCAAGACTTGTCTCCGCTTTTATCTGGTTTGAGATGCGGCGCACGACCGCCTGCTGCTCGCCGCTCAAGCCGGTCATCGCGGGGTCGTTCGGTGCCTTCGTCCCGGGCTTTCGCGTGTTGGTCGCCACGGTGCGGTTTTCTTTCGTGAGATATTTTTTGGCCACGCGCTGGATATCCTCCGCAGTGATTTTGAGGATGCTCGGGATTTCGGTGTTGATCGATCTCCAGTCGCCGCCGCCCTCGTACTGGATCAACTGCACGAGCATATTAAAATTTGACGCGCCGCGGCGCACGGCCATCGCTGCAAAATTATTTTTCACTTTTTGCAACTCTCGCGCCGACACCGGCTCGTTTTTCAGCCGCTCGATTTCCCCGTAAATCGCCGCCTCGACGTCGCCCGGTGTTTTCGGTTCCTTCGCCTCACCTCCGATATTGAACATTCCGGCATACTTCCGCCCCATTTGATGGGCGAAGGCCGACGTGGCCACTTCGTTGCCAAGCACGAGCGCCTTGTGCAACCGACCGGAGCGTCCGGACAACACCGCCGAAAGCACCTCCAGCGCGTGAGTATCGGGATGCCCCGCCGCCGGCGTGTGCCACAGGATGTCCACCTGCGGGTTGGCCTCCGCCTCCGCGTTCATTCGCTTCTCGGCGATCTGCGGCATCTCCTCCGTGACAACTTCGGGCGGGTTGCGTTTGCCACGCGGGATGCGCTCGAAGTAGCGCTCGCACAGCTTGGCCGCCTCGTCGGCCTTGAAGTCACCGACCAAAATCAGCGTGATGTTTTGCGGCGCGTAGTGGAGCGCGTAAAACTCGTCGGCCTGGGCCTTGGAGATAGCGGGGATGTCCGACGGCCAACCGATCACCGGCCAGCTATACGGGTGCGATTCCCAAAACATCGCCTCGAGCGATTCCTGAAATTTGCCAAGCGGCGTGGACTCGGTGCGCATGCGGCGCTCCTCGAACACCACGTCGCGCTCGGCGTAAAACTCGCGGAACACCGGCCGCAGCAACCGCTCCGACTCCATCCACGCCCAAAGCTCAAGCTTGTTCGACGGCACGGTGATGAAGTAGCCGGTCATGTCGTTGGACGTAAAGGCGTTCATGCCGGACGCGCCGGCGGTGGTGTAGATGCGGTCGAACTCGTTCTTGACGAGCACCTCGCGCTGCGCGGCGATCAATTCCTTGAACTCGGCCTCGAGTTCGCGGTAGCGCTTGGTCTTGTTTTCCGGCTTGGCCATGTCGTCGATCTCACCGCGCCGCAGAGCCAGACGCATCTTGGATTCCTCCCGGCGCATGGCGTCGCGAACCACTTCCTGTTGCTCGATGATCTCGGTGTCGCGCTTGGCGTCGCTCGTGCCGATGGTCGGCGTGCCCTTGAACATCATGTGCTCGAAAAGGTGCGCGATGCCGGTGATGCCGGGGCGCTCGTTGACGCTGCCGACGCGCGCCACCCATCCGCCGGCGATGGCGGGCGAGTGGTGCCGCTCGATCATGAGCAGTTTCATGCCGTTGGAGAGCGTGCGCTCATCAACCGGCACTTGCTGCGCCTGGCCAAGCGCCACTCCGGCGAGGGTGATTGCTAGGCCAAGCGCCCGGCGGCGGGGGTGTTGTGTTTTTATTTTCACAGTTAAAATGGGCGCGGGATGCTAGTGGGCTGCTCGCGCCGGGTCAATCGGCGTCGTGGATGTGATCGACTTCGAGGTTGCAGTAGGGACAAAAGTAGATGCCGCGCTTCTGCTCCTCGTCGTCCAGTTTGAGGCTCTTGCGACAGATCGCGCAGTGGACGGTTTCCGGAATGAGCTTTTCCTCCATCTCAACACTCTCGTGTTTGGGCAGTGCCTCCTCGGCCGCGACTGCCTCCGGTTCCGGTTCGGGCTTGGGTTCCGGTTGTTCAGCGGGTGATGAAGCGCTTGGTTTGTCTTCGCTGCTGCTGAACCAGCCACCAAACTTGTCCATCAGACCGGCGCCACCGCTTCCCTTCTTGGCCGTGGCCTGTTTGCCAAAGTTAAGGTGATCCACTTCCTGCTCGCAGTACGGGCAAAAATAGATGCCAAGACGCTGTTCCTCGCCGTCAAGTTTGATGCTCTCGGCGCAATTCATGCACCGCACGTACGCCGGAATCTTGAAGTAACTCTCCACATTCCCCGGCTGGTAAAGCTGCGGCGGCGTGTCTTCGTTGTCCTTGGCCTCGGGGTCCGCCCCAAGCCGGAGAAGGTAGTCGATCGACTGCGCCTTGCAATTGACTGCAGCGTGGTGCAGCGGTGTCTCGCCTTCGGTGGATCGGGCCTGAATCAGCGACCGGATGTCTGCGGGAAAAACGTCTTCCTCGCCGGAGGCCGGTTTCGGGGCCGCTTCCTCCGCCGGCTCGTTGTCTTCGGCCTTGCTGGGGATGAGCGGCGGCAGCGGCCATCCCTCGGGGGCGACCGCCCGGACGAACGCCTCGACGATGTCGGTCCAGCCGTACATGGCCGCGAGGTGAATCGGCAGGTTTCCGTTCGAGTCCTTGGCGCGCAGGTCGCCGCCTTTTTTGAGCATCAACTGCACGATGGCCAGGTTGCCCTTGAAGGCGGCCATGTGAAGCGGCGTGCCGCCGAACTTGCCCTTGGCGTTGAGTTCCGCACCCATGTCGATCAGGAAGTGCGAGATGCGATCCCAGTCGCTGTAGACGCTGAGGTGCAGCGGCGAGCGGCCCTCCGCGTTGCGGCAGTTGACGCTGGCGCCCTCCGCGTGCAGACGCTTCACCAGCCCCAGCTTGTTGTACTGGATCGCCTTGAGCAGTTCCTGATCTAGCTTGGCTTGGTTCACGGCATCCGTAGGCCAACGCGATTAGCCGCCAAAAGCAGCGGCCAATCAATCCCAATCCCTCAGTTCGCGGCCGGGAGAGTAAACACCGTCAGGCCAAGCACGATCAGCAAAATCCCAAACCCCAGCCGAAACCAGCCCATGGCCGCGAGTCGGCGCGGCTTTGCCTGCATCCACTCCATCATGTCTCGCATGCGCCACGGCGAAATCACCATCCACATCGACATGACAATAATCATGTACGCCCAAACGGCGAACACGAGCCGCCACTCCGACATGTGCGCCTCCGGCGCGGCCAGCATGTAATCGCGCTGTGTGTCGAGCATCAGCTTGGCCAAGAGTAGCATGAAAACCGCCAGGCCACGCACCGCCAAGAAGTCCCGCAGATAAATGCACGAGCCGATGCCCACCGCACCGAAGCCGATGTAAAACCAATGCTTGATCTCCCGGTAGTCGGCCATGTCCTCGGCCTTGATGTTCCAGAGAAACCAAGCCGTGGCGGCGAGAATCAAGACGTAGCCGGGCGCGTTGGCGCGGGGGAACGCCCGCATCGCCAGGCCAACCGCAGCCGGCCTGGCCAGGCTGTAACCGGAGAGCGCCGCCAGGAACACGCCAAGCAAAACCGACAAGTTGGCCAGGCTGATCGCATTGTTCATCTTGATGCCGACGTAAAGAAACACGCCGACAAACGCCAGCAGGAAACCAAACAGCAGCAGCGTCGCCGACGACTCTTTTGTTTGCTCTTTCACAAGTCAGTTTAAATTCACGATGGCTGGGTCGCCGTACAGAGTAAACGAGCCGTTGCGGGTGATTTTCACTTCCATCAGCTCTCCGTGGAACCGGTTGCCGCCGTCGAACACTACGATCTTGTTGCACCGCGTGCGCCCCTCCATCCGGGCGGCATTGCGGCGGCTTGGTCCCTCGACGAGCACCTCCATCGTTTTGCCAACAAATTCCTCATATCGCCTGGCCCCCATCTCATCGATCACCGCGAGCACCATCGCGTGCCGCTGCTCGATCAACTCCCTAGGCAGTTGCTTCTCCATTGCGGCCGCCGGCGTGTCGCGGCGCGTGGAGTACTTGAAAACAAACGCATTGTCGAACTGAACCTCGCGGCAAAGCGACATCGTCGCCTCAAACTCCTCCTCCGTCTCGCCGGGAAACCCGACGATGATGTCCGTCGTGACGCCGATGCCCGGCCTGACGGCACGCAGCTTGCCGACGATCTCCAAAAACCGCTCGCGCGTGTAGCCGCGGTGCATCCGCTTGAGCATCGCATCGCTGCCGCTCTGCACCGGGATGTGTGCGCTTTCACAGAGCTTGGCCAAACGCCCGTACGCCTCGATCAAGTCATCGCCGTAGCCCTTGGGGTGCGGCGAGGTGAAGCGAATCCGGTCAAGCCCGTCGATCCCGTGCACCGCCTCGATCAACTGCACGAACGCCGACTTGCCGTCCCGCTCGCCGATCTCGCGACGCCCGTAGCTCGTCACGATCTGCCCGAGCAGCGTCACCTCGCGCACGCCACGGTTCACCAACTCGCGGCACTCGCTGACGATGTCGTCGATCGACCGGCTCCGCTCCCGGCCGCGCGTGTCCGGCACGATGCAGAACGTGCAAAACTGGTTGCACCCCTGCATGATACTGACGAACGAAGTGACCGATTTTTTGTCGCTCGCGCCGTTGAGCAGATGCTCGCGGATCGTCGCCTCGCTGCCCTTCTCCTCGCCGGTGTCAACCACGTTTTCCGTGCGACCTGCCAGCAAGTCGCCGATGTGATCGGCCGTACGATGAAATTTCTGCGTGCCGACCACGAGGTCCACGTCCGGCAGCTTGTCGATCAGCTCCCGCCCGCGGCTCTGCGCCATGCAGCCCATGAAGCCCAACACCGCCTTGCGGTTTTTCGAGCGCAACTGCCCCGCGACGTGGTTCATTTTGCCGAGCGCCTTCTGCTCGGCGGCATCGCGCACGCTGCACGTGTTGAGCAGGATGACATCCGCGCTCAGCGCGTCGGCCGTCATGCTATAGCCCTTAGCCTCCAACTGCGCCGCGACCGCCTCGGAGTCGCGCTCGTTCATCTGGCAACCGTAAGTTTTTATAAAGACACTCGGCATCCGCTGCTCACCGCTCACTGCTCACTTATCAATACCTCACCAGCGACCGCACCGGCGCGTCGCCCATTTTGGCCCGGCCGTCAAGAAAGCCCAGCTCGATGAAAAACACCGCCTCTACCACCTGCCCGCCGGCCTTGGCCACGAGGCCCGCCGCCGCCGCCGCCGTGCCGCCCGTGGCCAACAGATCATCCACCAACAGCACGCGTTGGCCCGCCGAGACGGCGTCGGTGTGGATGGCAATGGTGTTGCTGCCGTACTCAAGCTCGTAGCTTTCCTCGATGGTTTTCCACGGCAACTTGCCCTTTTTGCGGATCGGCACGAAGCCCACGCCCAACTCGCGAGCCATCGCCGCGCCGAAAATAAAGCCGCGCGCATCGATCCCGGCGACGACATCCACCGTGTCGGCCGAGTGCCCGCCGAGCAGGTGGCTGATGCAGCCGTCGAGCAGCCCGGCGTCAGCCACCACCGGCGTGATGTCCTTAAATTGAATCCCCTCCTCGGGGAAATCCGGCACGTTGCGGATCGCCGCTTGCAATTCCTCCAGTGTGACGTCGGTCGAAGCCATAGCCGCGCAATGTCGCCGATTGGCCAAGCGGCGTCGAGTTTATTGCGAGTCGGCCTCGAGTTGATCGAGCATTTTTCGCAGCTTGGCCAAGGCGACGTTCTGCAACTGGCGAATCCGCTCGCGCGTCAAGCCGAACCGCTGGCCGATCTCCTCGAGCGTCTACTCCTTCTCGCCGTCGAGGCCGAATCGGCAGATCAGGATTTTCATTTTGCGATACGGCAGCTCGCCGATGAGCAGGCGCAGGATGCCGCTGATGTTTTTGTCTGACAAATCGCAGTCCGGCACGCCGACGTTCTCGCCGGAAAACAGCTCGCCCAGATGGGTGGATGACTCGTCGCCGACCGGCGAGTCGAGTGAGGCGGGGCGCATGAGCGCGACCTTGGCCGGCGGCACGCCAGCGCTTGGGCAAGCTCTCGGTTGGTCGGCTCGCGGCCAAGCTTGTCGAGCAGGTTGAGGCGCTCGCGGCGCATCCGCGAAATTTTCTCCACCAGATGCACCGGCAGGCGGATGGTTTTGCCTTGGTTGGCCAGGCCTCGCTTGATCGACTGCTTAATCGACCACGAGCTGTACGTTGAGAGCTTGGCTCCCTTGGCCGGGGCGAATCGCTCGACGGCTTTCATCAGGCCGATGTTGCCCTCGTTGATGAGGTAGAGCAGCGGCAGGCCGAGTCCCTCGTAGTCCAGCGCGATCTTCACGGCGAAGCGCAGGTTGGCGAGGATCATCTCCTGCCGGGCCTCGGCGTCCCCGGCTTGGATGCGCTTGCCAAGCAGATTTCCTCCGCCGACGTGATGCGGCCGTACTGGCCGATCTCGCGAAAATAAATATGCGGACGGCGGCCGGGGTTGTCTTCTCCCCTTTTAACGTCCGAGAGGGGGTGTTGATTCCCACGCCCGGGATCAAGACAGGCAGATCACGCGGTACGCTGGGTTCAGAAGCGCTCGCCGGGGTGATCCCGCGGTGAGGCGCTTTGGAGCGGGCCGTTTAAAGGGCTTATTCATGTATGGGGTCTTCTCCTGTGGAATTAAGCGCGCAAGAAAAAAACGAAACATCTTGCCAGCCACCCTCGCGGCATGGACACTTGGACATGGCGGCAGAACAAAACGCGGGCTCACTCGATTCAGCCTTTTATCAACCGGCGGA
>JABGZB010000248.1 GCA_018674955.1 Verrucomicrobiota bacterium
GGCACGTTCTCCGAAGGCTTGGCCCAGCATCCCAAGGCTTTCAACAAGCTTTTTGTCAGTATGGTTAAGGCGGGTGAGTTGGGCGGTGTGCTTGAGGTGGTTCTCGACCGTTTGGCGATGTTCATGGAAAAGGCCATGAAAATTAAAGGCAAGGTCAAGGCTGCCATGTTTTATCCCATCGCCGTGTTGGTGGTTGCGGTGGTGATCATGGGCATCCTTTTGGTGTTCGTCATCCCTAAATTCAAGGACGTGTTCGCAGATATGTTGGGTAAGGACGGGTTGCCGGATTTTACCGAATTCGTGTTATCCATCAGTGACACGGTCCGCCTGAACGCCATGGGGACAATGTGCGGTATCTTCGCCTGTTTCTTCACATTTTCGATGATTGGCCGGACGAACTTTGGCCGTTACATTCTCGATAAAATGAGCCTTTTTTTTCCTGTCATCGGCCCCGTAGTGGAGCGGGTGGCGATTGCCCGTTTTGCTCGCACGCTCGGCACGCTCATTAATTCCGGTGTGCCGATTCTCTCCGCGCTCAATATCGTCAAGGACACTTCAGGCAACGTGGTCGTGGCGCGAGCGGTTCAGGACGTACACGACAGCGTCAAGGAGGGTGAAACCATCGTCGCGCCGCTGGATGCTTCCCGCGTGTTTCCCCCGATGGTCATCAGCATGGTGGATGTCGGGGAAAAAACCGGTGACATGCCACAGATGCTCGAAAAAATTGCAGACACCTACGATGAGGAGGTTGATCGCGCCGTGGAATCTCTCACCTCGTTGATCGAGCCGATAATGATTGTTTTCCTCGCTGTGATCGTTGGCGGCATCGTGATCGCCATGTTCCTGCCGCTGATCGTCATGATCGAGAGCTTGGGCGGAGCGGAATAGCCAAGCGCGGTAAAAACGGTTGTGCGCTTGGCCAACCGGCATGAACTGTAAGCCAAACAAAGAGCAGCTAACTCGCCGCTTGGCTGAGATCGTAGGTGATGATGCAGTACTCGCCGACAAGCGGGAACTTGTCGTTTACGAGTGCGACGCTTACACCCTTCAAAGGAACCCCCCAACGGCAGTTGTGCTGCCTCGATCCACGCAGGAAGTGGCGGCAGTCGTTCGCCTGTGCGCCGAGTTGGACGTGCCTATCATCCCGCGCGGTGCCGGCACCAGCCTTAGCGGTGCGGTGCTGGCGGTCGATGGCGGCGTGATGATCGCACTCACCCGAATGAATCGGGTGCTAAAAATCGATCCGCGCAATCGCCGCGCACTCGTCGAAGCCGGATGCGTAAACGCCTGGATCACCCGTGATGCGTCGGCGCACGGTTTGTTTTACGCTCCGGATCCTTCGAGCCAGACCGCCTGCACGATCGGCGGCAACATCGCCACCAACTCCGGCGGGCCGCACACGCTGAAAAACGGCGTCACTACCAACCACGTGCTCGGCTACGAGATGGTGTTGCCGGACGGCACAATCGAATGGCTTGGCGTTGAACCCGATGGTGGCGAGGAGGTAGCCGGGTTTGATCTTCGCGGTGCGGCGATCGGCTCGGAGGGAATGTTCGGTGTCGTGACAACGGTGTTGGTTCGCCTCATGAAAACGCCCCCGGCGTTCAAGACCTTCCTCTGTGTTTTCGAGAGCGTAGACGACGCCAGCCAAGCGGTGAGCGGCATTATCGCCGCCGGGATTGTGCCGGCCGCGCTCGAGATGATGGATCAACTCATCACCCAAGCGCTTGAGGAGGCGTATCACTTTGGTTTTCCACTCGATGCCGGCGCGTTGCTGATCGTGGAGTTGGACGGCTTGGCCAAGGGCGTAGAGCAACAGGCCAAGCAGGTCGATGAGATTTGCAACCGCAACAACGCCCGCGAAGTGCGCTTGGCCGCCGCCGCCGCCGAGCGTGCCGCACTGTGGAAATGCCGCAAACGCGCCTTCGGTGCCATCGGTCGCCTGAGCCCCAACTACGTCACGCAGGACGGCGTCGTACCGCGAAGCAAACTGCCGGTAATCATGCGCTTCATCCGCACAGTCAGCGACAAGTACGAACTGCGGATCCCCAACGTCTTCCACGCCGGCGACGGCAACATCCACCCGCTGATCTTGTACGATGAACGCGAACCGTCCCAAGTGAAACGGGCATTACAGGCGGGACACGATATTCTGGACAAATGCATCGAACTCGGCGGCAGCGTCACTGGCGAGCACGGTATCGGCGCCGAGAAAATCGATTTTATGGCGAAACAGTTCAGCAAGGACGACCTCGATGCCATGCAGCAGTTGCGCCGCGTCTTCGACCCTGATAAGCGCTGCAACCCCCACAAAATGTTCCCCGGCGCCAAGCGCTGCGCCGAGTTCGCCCAGAAGAAACAAATTCCTGCATGACGATCAAGCCGGACTCCATTTCAGAGTTGCAGGAATTGCTGCCGCAATCGCAGCGAGTGGACGAAGTGTCACTAGAGGCTGTCGCTGAACTCGTCGAGCATGCGCCAGAAGACATGACGGCAACGGTGCAGGCCGGTATGTCCTTGAGCGAATTTCAGTCGCGCTTGGCCAAGGCGGGCCAGTGGCTGCCGGTTGACCCACC
>JABGZB010000249.1 GCA_018674955.1 Verrucomicrobiota bacterium
ATGTCCTCCCTGCTGACATAGCATCGGCATTTTTTGCCAAAGCAGCACGCCGAGGCGGAACTTTCCCCGGCGTCTTCCGGCCCCATCAGGGCTCGCATGGTATAGCGGGGATATTGATTCGCCCTCGCGCCACGATAATCCAGTCCGAACGTGAATCCGCCGGCGTCAGTGCCGGAATACGGGCCCCGGTCACCATCAAAACTGCTGAACAGCGCCTTACCGATTTTCAGGTCGGATTGATTCTCAGTAACTGAGCCAAACGGGAAGTCTGCCATCAGCACTTCGTTGGTGGCACCTTCCGCCATGCTGGGCCGAAACACAGTGCCCACCTCCTTGCCTCCAACCGTGTAAACAATCCGGGCGATGATATCAGCCCCCAAGCCATCAACCCCCGCGGCCTTCATCCCGGTGGACGGATCGTTATCCGCATCAATCAACCAACTGAACTCGTATTGTGTGTCGATGAGTTCCGGATGCCAGTCGCCGGGTGCGAGTGCTATGCCTTCCACTGTGGTGTCGATGGTCAGCGCGCCGTCCGAAGCAGTCACCTTCACAGAATCGATGTCACCGTTTGCATCACCTATGCCGCCGGAATCTGACAACTCAACAACGTTGGTCGATGGGATGACTTCACCTGCCTCGCTGTATTGCAATGGGTTGTCAGAGGCGGCAAACTTGAGAATCCCAGTTGTGTCCAACTCGGACACGTTGTCGCGTGTGGTTTTTTGCATTACCGCCATCGCAATCTGCTGGCCGTTGGTCAGGCCGATGCTTTGCAGCGGCAACTGAATTTTCAAAATCGGCCCCGGCGCGGGCACGAGGAGTTCCCACCAGTTTTTGCCCATGAACCGGCTGGCCATCACCGTGGCCAACGACGGGTGAGGCCCGGCATCCGAATAAAAGTAAAGCATTCCCCGACGAATCATCCGGTCGGGATCAGTTGGGAAAGAGTTCTCACCCACGCGAGTGGAATCGCCCCGCAGAACCAACGGGGCCTTGATAGTAAGATCCGGTTCTTCTAAATTAATTTCTGAAATGGTGACGATATTTGCGTTGTTAGTGAGCACGCGGTTCAAGTGGTGAACCAAATCGCCCCGCTTGGGCACCGGCATGTCCCGGTACAGATCCAGCGAAACAACCGCCGGCTCATACGAAACGATTTTCTCAAGAATCTTGGCGACCAAGTCGTCCTCCAACGGCCAGCCGAATCGCTGAATGTCCCGCTCGTCAGCGCCGATAACGACGATGTTGGTGTGGGTAACCATGTTGACGTCGTAGTCTGGCTTTTGCCGCAGATGCATAAAGTCGTGATGCTGCAACTCCTGCGTCATGAGATAACCCTTGGCCCGGATTTCCTTGATTGCCGCAAAGGTGCTGCCGCCCACCACCAGTGCCACGAGCACCTCCACCCAGAATGCCCCCTTGGACATTCGTTTCTTCATTTTAGCCAGCCAATCTTGAATCACGATCATCCCATTACAGCCAGTTGCCGATCATAATGTATGGCGCCCAATATCGAGGGTGGCGGAAACGCGGATCATTGCGAAGTACGGTCTGCGCGTGCTGCAATGCCTTGGCCTTGGTCGTGCCCGGCTTGGCCAAGGCGCGGTAAAACTCGTCCACCATTAGCGCCGAGGCCTGATCACTCACAAACCAAAGGCTGGCCAGCGCCGCCCGGCAACCGGCTTTGATCGCCACGCCGGCCAGACCAAGCGCGGCCTTATCGTCGCCGGCCGCCGTCTGGCACGCGCTCAACGTCAGCAACTCCACCGGCGCGCCACGGTAGCTGCTTGGACGGATGAGATTTTCCAGATCGTCCAGTGTGAGGAATCCGTCGTAGGTCAGCACGAACGTGCTGTCCGCCTTGCCGCTGAACTGCCCGTGCGACGCAATGTGCACGTAACGGTAGTCGTTCCGCAAAAAGGTGTCCTCGAGATCGTCCTTGAGGAACGTGCCGTCCATCAACTCGGTGGGGGCAAAGCTCTTTGAGATCAACTCCGCCTCCTGTACCACCGCCGGCAAACCGGGGAAACCGTGGCGCTCCGCAGCCAGGCCGCTGAATAAAAAGCGTGAGTTGGGCGAGGTCGCCTCCTGAGACTCGATCAGACTCAGCCCTGGCGCCACGCCGACCGCGTACTGCTCGAGCAGATATTTTTCACCGTCGAAGAGCCCCGACATCGGCACGTTGCGCAGCGCACCGTCCGGAACAAACACCAGCGTATCCACGGCGTCGGCTTCCAGGATTTTCTTGATCGGTTCGATGAGCCATGCATACAGGGCCTCACCGTGCCCCTTGAAAAAATAAGTCGTGCGCCGCTCGACGTGGTGGCGAAACAGGCGTGCCTGATCCATCAGGCGGCGGCTAGGCACATTCACCGTCACCTTTTTCAGGCCGGACTTGGTCTCGACGAGCAACTCCAAGCGGCTCTCCAGCGGGATGATGTACACGATCGCCGCCGTCGGGGACATCTGGCCGATGCTCCTTGCACCGGCGTTGACCATGTTCGCGCAGTCGTCCTGAAAGTAGTCGGAGAGTTCAGCGCCCTTGAGGGCTTCCACGGTATCACGTGCCTCGACAAGCAGCGCTGTCCGCACTGAATCGTCCTTCACCTCGTCGGCCTTTTTTAAGATTAAGTCGGCCAACTCATAATAGATCGGGCCGACCGAGTCGCGGAATGTGGTTGGGCTGTTTTCGTTGCCGTAAACTATGGCCAAGTCGCTGCGGATCGAGGAGAGGTTGTCTACTGCCGTCTTGTACGCCCCGATTGCCCGATCCCGATTGCCGAGTTGATTGTGCAACCGGCCGATAAGCCATTGCCACTGGTACGCCGCGTCGTGAAGTTCATGCTTCTGGGCCAAGCGCAACGCGGCCCGACTTAACTCAAGCGCCTCGGCATAACGCCCCTCAGTTTCATACAATCCAGCGAGAAATCCAATTGAGTAAGCCTGACTTGGCTCATCCCCGACCTGACGCGCCGCTGCGACAGAGTTGCGATACTGCTTCCCGCCCTTGGCTAAGTATCTGCCACGCTGTTCCCGGTCGGTGGCGCTGTCCATCATCCTGCTGTAAATATCCCCCAGCTTGATGTGCAACAACGCCTTATCGCGGCCGTCAGCAGTCTTGGCAATGTTCCCCTCGGCGGCTCCGGCATACTCCTCCGCCAAACTCATTGATCCGTGAAATGCCGCCGCCGCGGTCATGCCGATGCGACAGCGAGCCGCCAATTCGTGGTTCTCGGCCTTGTCGGCCTGATCTACCGCTTGTTTGAAATTCCACACCGCATCCTCGTAGTTACCCCAGCCAACGAGCAAGTTGCCGAGGTTCGCGCGGATGCTCGACTCGAGGGACTTATCGCCCTGTTCCTCAGCAATTTTCAGCGCCTCGAGCAGGTAAATATCCGGCTCCTCGGTGGGTTCCCGGTATTTCCGACTAGCCAAGATCCAGAGGCTAGCGAGGTTGTTTTTCACCAGCGCCTCGGTGCGCTTGTCGCCGACGGCCTGCGCTTGGCCAAGCGCCTGCTTAAGGGCGTTTTGAGCCAAGTTCACCTGCCCCTTGGCCTGGTACAATGCCGCCTGCTTGAGCAAGCCGGAAACGTCCGCGCTCTTCGACTCAGCCGCTTGGCCAAGCACGGGCAAGAGCAACCCACCCATCAAGGCCAAGCCGATGAGCAACGAGTGCGTGTGGTTTTCGGTTCGAATTTTCATGATCATTGCTGCGGGCCTATGTAGTGGGTTGGATCCCAAAAATCTGCGCCGATTCGGATTTGAAAGTGGATGCCGTGATCCTGCAGGTCATCATCATTGGGAATGTCGAAATCCTTAAACGCATGCCCCCAGTACACGGCCATGTTGATGTAGTCGCTTGGGTTGTACGTGACACCCAACCCGGCGCTGTATATCGTTTCCCGATTCCTCGGCCCGTTGGTGTTCCAGCCTGTGCCGTAATCGAAAAACGGAATCATGTATACCAGCGCCTTGCCGTAGCGATCCTTGTAAACCGGGATGCGCAGCTCCGGCGAGATGACCACCGCGTTGTCCCGAATCAACTGGTTCTCACGGTAGCCGCGGATAGTGTTCATGCCGCCAAGGCTGAACTGCTCCATCGAGACCACGCTTTGGTCGGTATACTGGTGCATCAACTTCACGATCAACAGCGTGTCGTTGCTCGACACCGACTCCACCCACGAAGCCTGCGTCATCCATGTGAAATATTCCCGGTCAAAGTCCGCCGACATGATCGGGTCAAGTTCGTCCAGACCGAAATTAAACGTTGTGCGGGCGGCAATCACACGCTCCTGCGACCGATAAACGTACTCCGGGCTGACTCGCAGTGCCGTTATACGCGTCTGCCCGTCGACTGAGCCGGGCGAGATCGAGAATCGCTCGCCGGATACCAGCACCTCACTGCGCCGGTGCTCGCCCTTGATCGTAACGCTGAACTCGTGTTGAAAATCACGGTAGATCGGCTGCCGCAACGCCACGCTGTACATTCGCGTGTCGCTCTGGACGTCGAGCGCGTCAAACGGCTCCTCCAGAATCGCGTAGTCACTCTGCGTCAAGCCCAGTTCCAGCGTGGTATCCCACCGCGTCAGCGGCAGGCTGTAAAACACGGAGTAGTTGCGAGCATTCCCCAAGTCCACCTCCCGCATCCCCTCCTGCGTGAACGTGTAGTTGGCGCGCAGCGTATCGCCGAGGCTGGTCAGATTCTTGCTGCCAAAAAACAGCTCAGCCTCCTCCGCGCCGACGCTGGGCGGACGCCTGTTGCTGATACCAAGACCCACATCGAACACTTTCTTTTCCGTGACGATCATGTCGAGGTGGCTCTGACCTAGCTCGTCGCCCGGCACGAGCGCGGTGTTGATTTTGCGAATCTTATCGTCTCTCCGGACCATCTCCAGCGCCAGCTTAAGGTCATCCAAGTTAAGAGGCTTACCAACTTCGCGATGCACCCGCTTGCGAAGGTAGCCTGAACGAAGCCAGCCTTCGTTCATCACATTTACAGCATCAAGCCAGCCTTCGACAATCCGGATTTTCAAGATTCCTCCGGCCAGATCCTGCTCGTTAATCACCGCACCAGAGTTGACGTAACGGTGCTCGACATAATGCTTCGAGATCTCCTTTCGCACCCCCTCCATTTCCTCGATACTCACCTTTTTACCAAGCCGATCTTTCACGAGCTCCAACAGCTCCGCATCGGAGAAAACTGTGTTGCCGTCAAACTCAATCCCATTTAGCACAATCTCCGGCTCCGCCTCGACGATCCCCAAGTCTTTCAACGGCGGCAGCACCCCCTTGTCAGCGTCGGACGGTTGAGCGAGCAATGCCGCACCCAAAACAAGGGATAATAAGATACAAATTTTTCCGTTTCTCATTCTATTTACCATGCTTGCTATCTGTATTCTACCAATCATAGTCTAAACATCCAACTATCTTTTATCTTACTGTTTTCTTATTTCCGGGATGTAATTTTCTTTTGGCCACATCGGCAAACCGCCTTGGCCACTCAGAAAAAACTGCTCACGTCTCATTTCAATGACAACGTGCATCGCTCTGCGAGATTTACCGGACCATCCTTTAACCGATCCGGTAACACCACCAACCCACTCCCTATGTCCGTCTCCACTGTGTTCATCTCTACCACCCCCCTATGCTCCGTACTCCGAAGACGCCGTTATAAATGAATCGATCGACGGCAAATACGTGTTCGCTGCCACTTGAATATAGCCTCCATGCCCGTTGCACCGCATTAGCTGAAAGCTGGCCCCGATTCATGAACAGCAAATCCGGCTTGCTGTTCGTGATGTTCCCTCCGTCCTGTCCCGTCTCCGAACTCATACGACTATCTCTGATATAGGTGGATCCCGCTCAACGACCCCGTATTCCCGAAACTATTATCCACCACCACCACTTGCGCGTTTGCACAGGTTCCCACTGCAATTAGGCAACAACAACAAAATGTCCTGTGTGTCTTGCTTGCAATCATCGATAATGAAGGAAAGACCATAATTTCATTAAACTTAACGCAATACCTTTCACCCTTTGGATTCCCTACTACATTGAACCGGATAGTGTTGAGTGGAATTTACTCTGTTTCGACATCCAAGAGTGAAGGCAGGTAACTGTGCGAGGCCCAGACCGGGATACCGCCCTGCCCATTTAGGAAGAAGCTGCTGACGTCTCCGGCCAAGCGCAGCGCGCAGCGTTCGGCGAGGTTGACGTTCTTGCTAACCAACGTCTCCGGTAACATCACTAGGCCGCTGCCGACGTCGGTGTCCGGCGTGCGAATCTCCACCGTGCCCTGCACTCCAAACTCGGACGACGCCGTGATGCTCGTCTCGATCGATGGCAGGAAGCCGTCCGCCGTGATCAAAATATAACCGCCGTGTCCGTTGATGGCGTTGGCGGAGAGGCGGCTCCGCTGCAGAACCAGCGTGTCCGGCGCCTCGACGAAAATGTTGCCCCCGTCCTGCCCCGCCTCGGCGGTGATTCGGCCGTCGCGGAAGAAGAAATTGCCGTCGCCGTACAGACGCACACTGCCGCCGTCGAGCCTGGCCGAGGCGCTCAATTCGCTGTTGTCCAACAGCACGTGGCCCCCGGTTTGAATCGTGATGTCGCCGCCGTTGGACAACGCCGAGCGAACCGAGACTTGGCCGTCGTTTTGCAGCAACATCGTCTCGCCGATGCCGAGATTGATGCTGCCAGCCGCCCCTTCGCCGGTGCTGGCGCTGCCAATGAGGCCGCCGTTGAGATCGAGGTCGGGCGTGTTCAAATGGATCGTCCCGGCGTCGCCCTTGGCCACCGTGCTGGTGACGAATCCGCTGCGGGACAACTCGCCGCTTGGCTCGGCATCGACGTCTTTCGGGTCAAACCACTCGCCCTGACCGTTGATGGCCACGGTGTCGGCGGCAATGTCGAGCTCGCCCGCTTGGCCAAGACCGAACGCCGCACTCTCGATCCGCCCGCCGTTGGCCAAGCGTAACTCGCCGGCCTCGATGCGCACACGGCTCCCGACGCCCGCACCGCTGGTGCTGCCGTAAACCGAGCCGTGATCGATCACCATTTCACCAGCCTTGATGTGCACCGTGCCACCGTCGCCCGTGTCGCGCACGTCGGCCACGATGGCGCCCTGCGTGGCCAAGCGCAGTTGGCCGGTGTCGATCTCGATCGCGCCGCCGTTTCCGGCATTGAGCGCACCAGCGTAAACGCGGGCGTTATCGGTGACGTCCAGCGTGTCGGTTTTGATGGAAATGCTTCCAGCGTCGCCGTCGGTGAAGCTGTCGCTGGCCACACGACTTTTCCCTGTGATGGTCACCGCGCCCGCCACAATTTTCACCTCGCCGGCTGCGCCGTAATTCGGGGCGCTCGTGATTCCGAGGTGCTCACGCCAGGCTTCTATCATGTCGGAGGGCTCAGTGTTGCTCACGACCGAGCTGCCTTTGCCCACGCTCACTTCGTCGCCGGTAAGCGAGATGTTTCCGGCCAAGCGGTACGGCATGCGGGTAGTGCTCTTGAGGAAGCTGCCGCCGGCCAGAGTCACGCTGCCACCGGCGAGGGTGATGCTGCCGTTGCGGAAAACTTCCTGCTCAAAGTCGGCATTGAAAATGCCGTACCGGCCGGCCAACTGCGTCGCGTCGGTGGTGCTGGAAATGTAGGCGCGGCCTTCGAGTAGGATGTCGTCGCCGGTCAGCATGATGTTGCCGGAGCGGCCAATGTCGAGCGCCGTGCTACTCACCGAGCTTCCGCCGTCGAGCCGGATGGAGGGCGCCTTGAGCGTGACGTCGCCGGCGTCGCCGTAAGCGCCCGGCTCATGCTTGTCCGGATTGTAGCCGGAGCTTGGCAACGGCACGCCGCTCCCGATGATTGAGCCGCTGCCCAAGCGGATGGAATCCGCCTGGGCGGTAATGGAACCGGCGGAACCGGCGTCGCGCATGATGCTCTGCACCTTGGAGCCATTGGCCAAGGCCAGTTCACCGACGGCAAAGTGAATGTCTCCCGCCTGCCCGCTGCCCAAGCTTTCGGAAAAAATGCGTGCGCCGTTGAGCTGCACCTTGTCGGCCTCGACGCGCCAATTGGCGGCGGCGAACCGCGTGTCGCTCGCGCTGCGCAGGTAGGTCGTATTGTCCATCTCCAGCAGGCCAACCTGAAGTGTGATGCCCTTCACGCCGGGCTGCGCCACCGTGTCGGAGTCCTTGATTTCAATCTGCGAATACTTGGTTAGTCTGAGTGTTCCCGTGGCGGCGATGCTGTGATCGAAGTTGCTGTGCAGCGACAACTTGGAGGCGTTGAACACAATGTCCTCCGCCTGGATGTCCACCACCGAGACGCCGTGCCCCCCCGGCAGGCCCTTGTTCGGGCCGACCGTGTCGAAGTCGTCGTTGGTCTGGAATCCGGGGTTAAGCGTGATCGTTTCATCCGCCCGCATGACGAGATTCGGAGCGGTGTAGTCGCGGATGTCACCATGCACCAGCAGGAAGCTCGTGCCCCAGCGGTTGGGATTATATTGCTCGCCGAGACCGATGCTGATGTTCCGTCCCTTGAACGTCAACGAATGGGTTTCGGACGGATCGGTGTTTGCGTAAATGTAGCGACCCAAGCCTAGCGTCAATTGCTCCTCGGCGGCAAACGTGAGGTTGCCGGTGTACAATCCCTCGAACGGCGCGAATCCACCGTTAGGACCGGGGGTTGTTTGCCCGTTCACATTTTTCCCCTGGAACAGGATGTTTGCACCGCGGCCAACCGGCCCGGACTCCACGAACCCTTTCCCGGCCAACAACAGCCCCGCCTGCGACAACGAGATCTCGCCGAGGTTGAGGTCGTTCTTCGCGACGACATGGATGTTGCCGGTCTGCCCGACGTTCTTTGAATACGTGTAAAACCTCATGCTGTTCGACCCAGTTTTCTGCCCCTGCCCCTCGTGGAGCAGGCCCAGGTTGAGCGTGCCGCCAGTAATGGAAATAGCGCCGTAATCGTCGCCAACCGACAGCGCTGCGTCGTCGCGGGCCTCGTTGATGAGGCGGCCCATCGGCGAGGCAAACGCATCCCCCTCGATGGAGATGGACGAGGTCGGCCCCTGGTGGGCGATCATTTGCACGCCGCTGGCCCGGTCGAGATCCAGCCCGTCCAGCACCACGGTCGCCGCCTTGAGCGTGACCGGCGACAACCCGCCGTCGCCGAACGAGGCGGCATCGACAAACTGGTTTTTTTCACCGCTGATCGATTCACTCATCGCAATGGTGACAGCCCCCGCCCGTCCGTTGCCGGCGTCGTTCGGGAACGATAGGGATTGCACGGAGCCGCCGCTGGCACGGAACGCCCCACCGCCAATAACCACCTCGCCGCCGTCGCCCCCGGCAGCCACGGTGCGGATGTTCCCGTCTCCGAGGTTGACTGTGCCGGCATCGATCCGGATGGCTCCGCCAGTCTCGCCCACCGGGCTGACGGTGCCGATGACACTCCCGCCGGACAGGTTCAGGCTGGCGGCATCAACACGGACGTCGCCGCCATTGCCGGTCAGCGCCGCGCCGCCGCTGCGAAAACTCACCTCGCCCCCGATGACCGTCAGTCCTGATTCGCCACTCGTTGAACCAGCTTGGCCAAGCGTTGCGCCGATAACCTGCACGTCGCCGCGTGTCTCGGTGATGAAACCAACCGGCTTGGTTTCCGGCAGCGCGTCGCCGACCGTCTCC
>JABGZB010000250.1 GCA_018674955.1 Verrucomicrobiota bacterium
ACTTCTCCCAGCCACGCACTCATGCGCGACATGGCACCGCACCCGTTTGTGAGCAGCAGCATTGGCAACTGCCTGCAATTCGCCAAGACACTGTCGGAATAGCCTGGAAACACGTTCGGCTCGCAGGGGAGAAACTCGATGACAGATGAGAGGCGACTTACCTTGTCGCCGAAAAATGTCAATTCCATGTTATAAGTTTCGTTTCGGCAATGGCCGTCGATAAGCACGAAGTGTCTGTCACTTACAAGTTGGCTTTGGCGGTTGATGGAATCGCAATCCGGGTCGGTGTCGTTTAATGCGGCACGGAACGGGGTCTCGTGTTCGATGAGCAAGTCGTGCCCGGTCGGAACCATCGTGACTCGGTTTGCATTGCTGACTGCCCAGCGGATTACTTTTGGATAGGCGTCGGAGTGGACGCCAGAGTTGATGGCCTGCAGGAGGCCGGCGGGGGGCGGCAACTCAGTTGGTTTTGGTTCGGTGTGTTGGAAGCATTGAACGCCAGCCTTGGCCAAGCGGAATCGTGTGTTAGCCGAAGCGCTCTCCCTCTCCCCGGCCCTCTCCCGCTGGGAGAGGGAGATGCTTTCGCCTTTCAGCGCTTTGTTAAGTTGGTCTACTGCCTCTGCCCAGTCGAGAGAGAGGGGTAGTTTGATTTCGTTTTCTATTTCGGGGTCGAGGTTGGCTAGGATGAGTAGCTCATCTCCGTTTTTGGATTCGCGCAGCAGGGCGAACACCAGCGAGTCGTCCGGGCTGAGACGGGTGAGTTTTGTGCCGTCCCGAAAGCATGGGTGCGTGGCGAGCAACTCGTTCAGTTCGGCGAGTTCGGCGACGATGTTTTCGTTTGCGCCCCAGTTGAGTCCGGCGCAGCCGTGGACGTTTATTTTTTGCTCCGCCAACCACTCGACGCCGCTGGTGAATCCGTAAGCGCCATTGACACTTGCCAACGCGCTGAGTCGGTTACGGAGCAGCGACCATTCGCGGCCGCGCTTGGCCAAGCGGTCGTTGTCGTGCGTCTCGCTGTAATGAACGAGCGGGCCGATTCGGTTGCTTTGATTGAGCGCGTGGTCGAGGTAACCGGCGACTTGCCTGCCGGAGAATTCCTGAAATAGCTCCGAGTAGGCCCACTGCATGCCACCCTCGGCGAGCCGCGATTCGGTGTCGCCCCAACCGCCACCGAGGCCCTCGAGCAGAAAAACGGTGTCGGGAAATTCGAGGCGAACTTTCGCGGTGATGTAGCGCCAAACCGGTAGCGGCACTTTGTAACCGGCGTCGCAGCGGAAACCATCGACGCCCCGGCGGCACCATGTCAGGAAACCGGCGGCCAACTCTTTCCAAAGCTCGACCGGCCCGGGGTCAAGTTCGACGAGGTCTTCCCAAATCGTGCCCCAAGCACCGGGACTATCGAACACGCCATCGTCCAGGCGGCGAAACCATTCGGGATGGTTTTCATGCAGCGCACTCCCCCAGCCGGTGTGGTTGATGACGAGGTCGAGCATCAGGTAGCCGCCGAGCCGGTGCGTCTCGTCGGCCAACTCGACGAACTGCTGGATGCCGGTCGTGCGGCGATCGAACTCGACCAGCACAGGGTCGATCGCTGTGAGATCGAGCGCAGCATACGGGCTGCCGTAACGGCCCATGCGGGCGTCGGGCGTGGTCGGCGTCGGGTTGATGGGGAGCAGGTGCAGCCACTTGCACTTGAGGCGGCCGAGGATGTGCGGCAACTCGGCCCTCAAGTCGCGCAGTGTTCCGCTTGGCGGGATGATCGTCCAGCCGCTCTTCTCAAGATTAGCTAAGCGCTCGTCGAGCGGCGCGATGGCCGGTTGGTTGGTGGTTTTGGTCGCACCGAACAGGCGCGGGAAAGCGCAGTAAATAGTGTTCCCGAAACGCGTGTGCGCCGGGTGGACGCTGATCGTGATGTTTTTGCCCTCAACCCAGTGGTGAAAACCGGTCGAATCTCGGACGTGAGCTGTTGCCTTAAAAAAACCGACTTGATTCAGCGGCACGTCGATGCGCCAAGCGCCGCCATCGGGCGACATCTCTATGTCGTGCCAGCCTTCGTCGGTCGGTGTGCTGCCGAATTCAACAGGGTCGATGATCGATTGCAGCACCTCCCGCGCTTGGCCAAGCGTGGTGCGGAGACACACCTTGAGGGGGGCGGCGGCGGTCTGGGCCAGCGACAACTCGAACCGGATCGTGTCGCCGACGAAGCGAAGGTGCTGACTGCCCGGCGCCGGGCGCAACGACGGGTGGAGTTTACCGCGTAAATCAGCCAATGGCCTCCTTGAGTTTGTCGAGCCACTTGGGCACGGCGTCCCACGGGTTCGCTGCCGCCTCGTACTCGAGCGCGACGAACCCCTGATACCCACCGTCGCGCAGAATCTTAACTAGGCGATCGACGTCGGCCGCGCTCTTTTGCTTTGCGCCGCGAGGTTGGATTTGAACCTTGAGTTGCACGTTCACGGCATGGGGCACGCAGCGGGCGATGTCGGCATAAACGTCGTCGGTGTGGAAATTGCCGGTGTCGAGATTGATGCCCACCCACTCGCTTCGGGTCGCCCGGACGATTTCAAGCAGGCTCTCTGCCTCGGCGACGATGCCGCCGTGGTTTTCAATGCCGAGAAACACGCCACGCTTGCTGGCGTATTCGCCGACCTCCTCGAGCGCCTCGATGCACAGCGACTGGGCCTGCTTGAGCGACCGGCCATTGGTGCCTCCGGCAAAGACACGGACGTGTGGCGCGCCCATGTGCGCGGCGTTGCCGATCCACTTTTTGACATGGTCAATTTGCGCGTCACGTTTCGCGCCTTTTGGCAGCGTGAAGACGTTGCCAACGGCGGTGCCGCTGATGGCGATGCCGCGCAGGAACGCGTGACGCTTGAGGGAAATCAACTCGGCTTTGGAAATTAGAGGGTTTAAATAATAGCTGGTAAGTTCCGCACCCGCGAGATCGTGATCCGCGCAGTAGTCGATGAAGCCGTGCATGTTGATGATCTTGTTGTCCCCAGAGCGTCTCTGCTCGTGGGTAGCTGTGTTGAAGTAGTCGCGAAAGCTGTACGCGGCTAGGCTCAAGTTGAGTCGAGGCTTGCCGTTGCGCTGAATCGGCGACGCGGCGGACAGCCGAACCGGCAAAGCCAAACCAAGCCCGGCGGTTGCAGAAACGGTGCTGACGGTTTTGAGAAAGTCACGCTTGGTGAGTTGCATCGGGGGGATTCAACAGCGAAGCCGCTTGGCTTCCAACCCAAATCGCTTGGCCAAGCGCGTTTCCCTCACACGCAGCGCGGGGTTTTCACACGCCATTTTCGCGATAAAACCGGCTTTAAATGACAAATCGGTGACAGAACCACCTTTGACACTTGGCCTACCCGATGCTAATCCTAGCTGTATGAATTCTTGGTCGCGAAAGGTTTCCACCGCGCTCGCTCTGGCAATATGGGTGTGCGTTGGTTCCATGGGGTCAACCACGTTGCGCGCTGGCAGCACCGAGCCGTTCATTTACTCAACAGAGCTCAGGGGGGAACATGTCATCATCAGCGTACATGTGCCGGCGGGCCACATGAGCGCCGTCTTGGAAATCAGCAACGATGTTGTATCCGGATGGCAGCCGATCGTGGCAGGCAAATTGAGCGGTGAAGAGGGCCTCGTGACGTTCACATTTCCCGACAATCAGCCGATTCGTTTCATGCGCGTGAAGGCCGGCCCGTCGACTGAGTTGCCCAAGGTTCCGTTTAGTGAAGCGGATCATTTCTCGACTGAACCCGGCTTCTACGTTTTCCCTGAGCACGAAGACGGCAAGGTGCCCCCATTCGGGTTGAACCCGGTTTGGAGCCTTGGTCAAGCGAAGAAGATAGGTCACTTGCTGAACCGCATCGCCTATGGGCCAAGCTTGGTGGATGTCACCAAGGTGGAGGAACTCGGAATTGAATGGTACATCGAGTCCCAACTCAATCCGGCCACAGCGGATTGGCAACGCTCGCCTAGGCAAATCCAAAAAGAGGCTGAGTTGTTTTATTACCACGAGCCGACCTCCGACGAATTTCATGTCGAGGAGGGAGAAACATGGCGTTATTTCAAGGGAACACGGCAGCCCCCAGCAAACTGGAAGACGATAAATTTTGACGACAGCCAATGGGAGAAGGGGCCTTCCGGTTTCGGCTATGGGGACAACGACGACATGACGGAACTGAAGGACATGCGTTTTTATGAGAAAACCGCCGAAGACCCTGGCCAACCCGGTTACCTCAGCCTTTTCATCCGGCGCAGTTTCCAAGTCAGGAACCTGTCGGAAATCAAGGAGTTAATATTTCGAGTCGATTACGACGATGGATTCATCGCCTATCTCAACGGCCGAGAAATTGCCCGGGCAAATTTGGAGGGCGTCGCCCGATACAACACAAAGGCCATGAAAGGCCACGAGGCCGGCGATCCCAAGGACTTCGAGGTCACCGACAAGCTGAATTTACTCAAGGAGGGCTCCAACATGCTCGCCATCCAGGTTCACAACGTCGAGCTTACGAGCAATGACCTGACAATGATCCCGATGTTGGTCCAGAGAACCAAGCTGGATTCGCCACCGGTCAAGCGAATCAAAAACATTGACTCCCTCCAGCAGTTAATCCATTTGCGGGGCATATATTCTCGGCGCCAACTTCAGGCGGTTTTGGGTGAGTTCTGGGAAAACCACTTTACCACCGACTACGACAAACTGGTCGAATACATCGAGGACCTCGAAAACTCGGATGGCCGAAACGCCATGAGCGAGAAACAAGCCAAACAGGAGGCTGCGCAGATTGAGTGGCAGGAATATGAATTTTTTCATGACAACGCACTCGGTAACTTTGGGGATCTTTTGCTCCATAGCGCCACCAGTCCCTCGATGCTCATTTATCTCGACAACGTGTTGAATGAAAAAAAGAAACCGAACGAAAATTACGCGAGAGAAATTCTTGAGTTGTTTGGGTTCGGGGTCGATAACCGTTATAACCAAGATGACATCGAGGAGTTGGCAAAAGCTTTCACCGGGTGGAATGTTCGGAAAGCTTGGCCGGCGGACGTGAAACCGTTCCCGAACTCGGCACGAGTCCCCTTCACGGAGGAAAGCGCCCAGTACGAGGATGACAACAAGCTCAAGACCGGTCGTGTGTGGCGTTATTTTAAGGGCAATAAAGAACCCTCCCCGAAGAAGGTTGGACAGGACATGATCGCAACACTGGACTGGACCTTGCCAGGTTTCAACGAATCCAAGTGGTCACGAGGCACTGTGAGTATTGGCTACGGTGACAACGACGATAAAACCACCCTTGGTGACATGAGAAATCAGTACACCTCGGTCTATCTGCGGCATACGTTCGCGATCGAGGATCCCTACGAGATGGATAACTTGATGCTGCATGTGGAGTACGATGACGGATTCATTGCCTACCTGAACGGCGAGGAGATCGGCCGGAGCGAAACGATGAACTTCACCGGTTCCCCCCCGCCATTCGATGCCGAGGCCAACGCCGGACATGAAGTCACGGCCAAGCCGATGCTCATCAACCTCAAGGATAATTTTCAGTTGTTTAAGAAGAGCCCCGAGCAAAACGTGCTTGCGATCCAGGTACACAACACGACGAAGAACAGTTCCGACCTCTCAATCCGACCCACTCTAATCGAGCGTAAGACGCTTCCAGGTAGCATCGAGAACGGTGACCCGAACGGGGTATGGACATTTCGGTTTATTCCCGAGCAGCACCACAACGGCTCAAAAACCCTTTTCAAGGGCACGAAACAACAACACCGGATTCGTGCAAACCAGCGTGGCGTCAATGGCGTCAGGGAGGCCATCAGCGTCATCGATAAAATGGTGACGCATCCTTCCACCAGCGAATTTATTTGCCAAAAACTCATCAACAAGTTTGTCTCGGATGAAATTAGCCTGACAACCTATCACAGTCGCACTGCCTCTCCAGAACTGCTTACGCTTATGGACCGGGCCATTGAGGCATGGCACGCCACCAAGCCGACCGGGAACATTGACAAGGTCATGAGGGTGATTTTAGACCCGGAAAAACAGCAGTCTAGTTTCTGGCAGGACATCGGGTATCGCGGCAAGATCAAGACACCCATCGAGTATATAAACAGCTCCATCCGTGCACTTGACGGAGATGTCACTGGCACCAAATTACCCGATTATAATTCTGATTTGGGTATGGAGCTGTTTGTCCGCGATGACCCCGACGGCTACTCGGAAAAGGGATCGGACTGGATGGACACCAGCTCCCTGCTTGAGCGAATGACTTTCGCTCAAAAGATGGCTGGTAACGCGGACAATTATGTTGAGTGGGACGCTGAAACCCTCTTCTCCGAAAGAGGCCCGGACACCAAGGTTCGATACCACATCCCATCCGACGGATCGCTTAACCTAGACTGGACGAAGGTTGATTTTAACGATGCCGGCTGGAGTCCGACGGGGTCCAGTGTCGGATACGACACAAACACCAGCTACACTGAACTGATCGACCTCGATGTAGAAGCCGGGATGAACAATGGTAACACGTCTGTTTACATCCGCCTACCGTTCCTCGTGGAGGACCCCTCCCAATTTGACTACCTCCGACTCGACATGATGTACGACGATGGTTTTGTGGCCTACCTCAACGGCGTGAAGGTTGCCTATGCCAATGCGCCCGACACTCTCGATTGGAACTCCAAGGCAACAGCGGGACACACCGACAGCGAGGCGGTACAATATCAGGCGTTCTCTCTTTCTAAGCACATCCGGAGCCTGAAGAAGGGCAAAAACATCTTGTCAATCCAAGGGCTAAATGTGTCCAACACCAGTTCAGATTTTTTGATTCAACCTCGACTTCGAGGCGGCTTGGGTGGAGGAGAGTCCATTGTGAACTACTTCGACAGGCTGCTGTTCCAGGAATCGCTCAGCGGCGAACAGCGTGAAATCCTGCTGAACTTCGTCAACTCGAACATGGTCGGGCGCCCCAAGAAACTGGACCCCGCCTCCTCCACTTACCTGCAACAGGTACAAGAACTCGTAGGCCTGATTTTATCGATGCCGCAGTGGCAGTTCCAGTAGCCTGTTAACCAATTCACCAGAAACCATTATGAATATGCAACGACGCGAATTCCTCAAGACCGGCAGTCTGGCCGGCGGAGCGCTTGGCTTGAACCTGCTGGGCTCTCTTGGCCTGCCCGGCAGCCTTTTGGCCGATGGCCACTCCGACAACAAAAAGATGCTCTTCATCTTTCAGCGTGGTGGCAATGACGGGATCAATGCTGTCATCCCACGCGGTGACAATGAGTACAACACCACCAACCGCCCCACCCTGTTCCTGCGTGAAAACCAAGCGCTGGACCTGGGCAACGGCTTCGCCCAACTCCACCCCGGCCTGGAGCCGATGATGGAGATTTTTAACAGCAAGAAACTCAACGGGCAGGACGGCCCCGGGAACCTGGCTGTCATTCACCGTGTCGGGTACGCCGGTCAATCCCGTTCACACTTCAACAGTCAGCACTACTGGGAGAATGCTACCCCGGGCGACAAGAAACTCGACGAGGGCATGTTCTACCGGCAGATCACCGAGACACTGGATCTCACCGACGAAGCAAACGCCTTCGTGGCTGCAAGCCTCTCCGGGTCGCAGATGGTTTCGCTGCGCGGTGCCAAGCCGTTACCGAATTTCCGCAAAGCATCCGAATTTGCCTTCAAGGGCAGCGCCGCTCAAAACCGTAAATTCCTTGGAACGCTACCCGGTGCAGACATGCGCTGGCCAGATGGCTCCGGCGTTCTTGGCCTCTACGGAGGACGCCCCAACCTCTCGCGAAAACGTTATCGCGAAACCGTCCACCGCACCGGCCAACTGCTTGGCTCGACGATTCAGACACTCCAGAATGCCACCAAAAAAAACTACACTCCGAGCAATGGCGCGAATTACCCCAACGGCAGCTACGGCCAACGTCTTCGTGAGGCGGCAATGCTATTCAAGCGCACCAACGCCAAGATTCTTGGCATGAACATCGGTGGCTGGGACACGCACGTTGGCCAAGGGCAACTGTACGGGAAACACCGTCAACTATTGGGCAATGTCGCCTTGGCATTCCAGGCGTTTTACCGGGACATGCAGCACCAATGGGATGACATGGTGGTTGTTACCATGACCGAGTTCGGTCGGACATCGAAAGAGAACGGTAGTCGGGGGACAGATCATGCCGAAGCAACAGCCATGTTTGTCGCAGGAGGCGGTGTCAAAGGCGGCGTTTACAATTGCGACAAGAACACATGGAAAAACGGTGACATGTTCAGTACCAATAACGAACGCTACCTGCTCCGAAAGACCGACTTTCGATCGGTATTCGCTGAAATTTTCACCGATCACTTTGGCAACACTCAAAAGCAGCTAAACCAAGTTATTCCGACCTACACTTCCGGAAAAAAAGAGAATCCAAAGGACTTCAAAAAGCTTGGTTTGTTTGCGTGATCCAAGGCCTGCCTTAGTAGCCTACTAAAAGGCCCGGCCTTCTCTTTTAGGAGAAACTGATCTTAATGAGCAAGATCAGAAAGCGAGTTGAAATCGCGTGGCGATGACATCCACATTATCGTCATTGAGTTCGGCATTGCTATAGTTGAGCATCACACGAATATTTTTGTTCAAATACCAGTTCAACCCAACCGTCCAAGTGTCGATTTCCTGATTGGGAGTTAAGTCACTGAAGTCGAGGTTGGACCAGCGTAAGACGGCTTCCCA
>JABGZB010000025.1 GCA_018674955.1 Verrucomicrobiota bacterium
TCTACCTCTATGTCTCCCCCGTCTGCCTGACTTGAACTCACCGATACACTCGCCCCTTGGCCAAGCGACAACCCCCTGGCCAAATGCAACCCCACACTCCCTGCTGCTCCCTCTCCCGTACTCGCACTCCCTATAAGGCCCTGCTGCATCTCCAGTTGATCTGCCTTTAGTTCAATCGTTCCCGCGTCCCCACTGCCCTCTGTGCTGGTCAACAATCCGCTGGCCACCCTCTCCCCGGTTTCCCCTCCCTCGATGTCTTTCGGATCAAACCCTTCGCCCGTTCCCGTGATGGTCACGATGCCGGATTGTACAACCAACTCTCCCGCCGACCCCGCCCCACTGGCCGCGCTCTCTATCCTCGCCCCGTTGAGTAGCGAGATCGATCCTGACTCCACCGTGATACTGCTGCCCTTGCCTGACCCGGTCGTGCTCCCAAAGATCAATGAATTATCCAGCTTCATCTCTTCCAGCTTGATCCCTATGCTGCCCCCCTGGCCCGAGGATCTCACATCGGCCACCACCGCCGATTTATCTATCAGCGTCATGCTGGCTGAGTTGATTTCTATCTTCCCCCCATCTCCTGTGTCCAACGCACCGGCATAGATCGCCGAATGGTTTTCAAGACTCAGATCCACGGCATCAATCACAACATTGCCCCCTGCTCCACTGGTAAAGCTGTCACTCGATATCTTGCTCCGATCAGCCAGCTTCAGAGTCTGGGCCGTTATCTCCAGGCTACCCGCATCGCCGTATGCCGAATCCTTTATACCTTGTTCAATGTCATACGCGTTGGGCTCGGTGTTGCTCAACAATGAACTGTTGCCCGACAATTCCAGTGACCCGGTATCAATCGTGATATCGCCCGCATTCCTCATCGGAATCACCGTTGTCGTCTTTACATAGCTCGAATCATGGATCTCAAACACCTTTGACGTGATGTCCACCGATCCGTTTTGATCCGTTTCAGTCTTGTTGCTGTAATTGGTCTGGAATAGCTGAACGGTCTCGGTCGAGACAAACGATTTGCCCTTTAGCTTTAACTCATCCGATGTAATCGACACAGACCCGGACAGGGCATTGTCAATCTGTGCATTGCGCACATAACTGCCCTCTTCCACATGCATCACGCCGGATGTGATCTTTATGTCCCCGGAGTCGCCGGCGGCGTAGGGATTGTGCTCTTCACCTTCAAGGACCATTTGATCCAGCCCACTTTCAACCGCGGACCCTCCACTCATCTTGAGTCGGCTTGAGCCTATCGTAATGTCACCCGATTCTCCCTTGCTGAAACTGTAGCTGCCAATCCGCGAATCCTCATCCAAAGCAATGTTGGTTGCAGCCACCTCAAGATCACCTGCCTTCGCGGCATTGGTTGATTTTGTACTGATAAAGGCATCCTCCAGCGAGATCTCCCCGGATTGAATATTCAAATCCGCTATTGGCTTATTACCCGTAATGTCACCCCCATGATTGGTGGCTACAATGTATGAATCCGGCTCCAGGACTAACTGTTGGCTCGAGATATTAATCGAGACCGAATCTGGATCCTTGGAAGACTTCCCAGAAGGACTCAGTGACTCAATGTAACTACCACCCCGTAGCGATAATGTGTCCTGTACTGCTAACTCACTGCCAAAGGTGCCTCCCACCGTTATTTCAGAATTATTGGCATCGAAATTCTTTGCTGAAAGCGACAGCGCCGGCGCCGTCATTTTTACACCAGGCAGGAAACGAACATCGCCAGTCGCTGAAATGATCGTTCGGCGATCCCGCTCCGTATTGTCGGGATAATTAAAATTAACACTTGCTGCACTTACCGATTCATCATTGACCTCCATGCCCAAGGTAATATTTTTTGCCTTTAATTCATTGAAGAGTTGCCGTGTCGGTTTTTCATTTACTGAATCAAAATTCAAAACACCCAACTCCAGGTTTTCCTCTGCAACAAACCTCACCGAACCCGTGTTTTCAATGGTCGGATAATATAAAGAATCCATCTTTGACGGGTCCTGCCTGCTTAGTATGTTCTTGGCGGTAAAGTTGATATCAGTCCCCGCACCCTTCGGGGCATCAACGACACCTAATCCCGCAATCCACGTGAACATCCAAATTTCACCAATATGAATGTCATTTTCTGCATTAAGGCTAAGCGTTGTCGCGTCTTGTGTCTTTTTAGTGCCAAAGGCGGTAACGAAATTCTCAAGGTTTATGTCCTTGGCATTGATTGTGATATCACCATAACCCGCCTTTTCCGACTGACTTAATTTTACTTGCCGGTCATTTTTGGCCACATTGACAAGGCGAACCTGCCTGCTATCAAAAGTATCAGCATTGATCTTGAGTTCACCAGTCTTTCCCTCATAGGCCATTATCCATACGTCTGTGCTTGTACTCTGATCGGGGCCGTCCCCAATGAATCTTTCACTTTCAGGCAGGACAAATCGTCCGAACGGAACAGCGCCTGCATTCTCATCAGGGCCGTCCCCAATGAATGTCCCGGCATTAATGTTCAGATTGCCGGTCCCGCCCTTTGTGTAGGAATTGACAAAAAAACTTGCTTCATCATTAGTAAATGATTTCCTGCCCGTAATGTTTATATCCCCCGTCTGATGGGAATTAGAAGGGGATGACAGTGCTTCCCCGGCAACAGGAAGATTGTTGGCCTCAATCAGGGTCTTTATTGAATTTATTTGCCCACCATCAATGTTAATGTCCCCGCCATCTCCACCATGTGCAGTGGTGCGGATTCGACCTTCTGTAATGAATAAATCATCGGCATTAATATTGATATCTCCGCCTTCGCTGCCCTCTGGACTGATTGCATACAATCCGGAAAGCCGGTTTATGTTCAATCTATTTGCCTGCAGGTTAATGTCTGCACCTTCAAGCGTCGTCACCGCGCTGGTGGTCATATCCACCTCGTTCCCAAACAGGCTGATATCTGATTGGCCAGCACCGTCACCGGCGACATAATCCTTCAGGGACGCCCCAAAAAGCTTGATGCTGCCCGTCAGTCGCTCGGGAGCCATTTCATAGATTGCCTCTCCGTCACTTAACTGGCCCTCTATGGCCCCTGTCCCACCAAAGGTGCTCCCATCCTTAAAGGCGATCGCATCAACCGCCCCCAGCCTTATCCCGGAGAATGTGTCAAACCCCGTATCCGGACCCAACTCGAACCCCTGCTCGTTGATGAGCGTGATGTTGCGCCCCTTCTTGTTCGATTCAATCACGCCATTCAACAAAGATGCCTCCCCGCTGGTAATCCGGATGAACACATTGTTCACCTCCTCCGGAATATCCAGCATGGCAACCTGGTCACTGCTTAAATCCAAGGCCTTGAAGCTGTGGTAAAGATTATCCCCTTTAATTTGCCCATGCCTACTCGGGATGTACACCATCATGGTGGTCCCAAATCCACCCCCAATCCCGAGATTATCCGACTGGCCTATCGTTCCATCGGTCACCAATTCATGATAGACGACGGGGCCGATTGGTTCCTTCAATCCCCCAATGTGGCTCCTCTCCAGTGAGATTGCCCCCCTTACATCAAGCGTGGTCACTCCACGTCGGCCATCGCCCTTCACAATCCCTCCTATTAGTGAATCTTTCATGGTCAGATCACCCGCTTTGACGTTGATATTATTTCCATTTGTGTCGGTGGTAAGCTGGGCCTCACTAATGGATACAATCTGGCTCTTGTCCAGTGTGACTGTTTTCCTGAAATCTAGGTCAATCAAACCAGTATGACCTTTTGTTTCATCCAATATAGTCACTGAACTATTGCTTGAATGCAAACTAGTACCCTCTAATTCGATTTGCATACGTCCGATATCGGATAACGAGTTCCCTGTAATTCTCGAATCAACCAACGACATCTGATCTCGCGCATCTAAACGGATTGTCCGTTTTCCTCCCTCCCAGCCTGTATCGCTCCAATTATGAGACGGCCACACGTTGTGACTAACTACTTCAGAATTATTGACATTGATGTTCTTGGCCTTTATTTCCACATCTCCATTGCTCGTGGAGATAGTGGAATCATTGATAAGAGTGACGGACTCTGAAGCGTTAATCAGGGTCGTCTTAAAACCAGCTAATGTTTTATGAGATCTTTGACCATATTTTTCACCCCATCGATCGATATAACTGTAATAAGAAAACTGATCAACCGTTGCATTATCCAGTATTATCCGCTCCCCTTTAAGCTCTAAGCGTGGCATTTCACTCCATATCTGGAGAGCGCCCACACTCAATTGGGAACCCTTCATGCTCAACAGATTTTCGCCTGTTATTTTCATGTAACCAGTTTTATTATCAACATGGTAGCCACTGGTGTCAGCCCAGGCTATTATTTTAGATCCTTCGTTCAGATAAACTTCTGGAGCCTTTATCGTGATTGCCTGGTTGCCCAACACGGCAGCCTCTATTTTGGTCGGACCATCTATTATAACCGTATTTGAACCAAAAATACCAATCCCCATGTTGTTTTTTGTTCCAGCTTGTTTAATGTGAACATTCTCCCCAATCAGGTTGATTCTGTTCGCCTCCATGAATGGGGTGATTCCCAGGTCACCTGAATCAATGGTAAGATCCCCTTCAGCCTCCAGCTTAATGACCCCACCGGCAGTTTTCCCCACACCACGGGTAAAACTATTCCACCAGTCGATCGTACCACTAGCATCATTGGTGCGTATTTCTGTATCAATGATTTGTATATCTTCGCCAGCGTAGACAACAACACTTCCGCCCAAGGATTGGCCTATCAAATCAGTTGAACCGTTGCTCCTTATAATTAAATAACCAGGGTCACGAACTGCAATATTATATTTTCGCGGCCAGGTACCATCTGCTGAACCTGGTGCAAGCCAAAAAGCATCCGAATCGTTGGTTTCGCCGGGCGCCAAATGTGAATCAAAATTAACCCCTGGAAGCAGCTGCACAGAATCAGCTGTCAATTCCACCTGTGAAAAACCGTTAATAGACGAGTCACCTGATAGTTGTATCGTATTTTTTGAATCAATTCTAAGGCTGGTCGGATAGTCTCCTTCTACTTTCAGTCCGTCTGCACTTGGCTTAGCATACATCGCGTTAAATTGACTCCCGAACACCCCCTCATCCACCATTGTTTCGCTCGATGAAATATGGATGTGCGGTGTTGTTTTGTAGTCATGCGGCTGATTAATATCTATAATGTTAAGCGTCTCCTCAGGTAAAGGCACCATTTGCCAGTCCCAATGTCCACCATCGCCATGGTCCACCCACACATCATAAATTGCGCCTTTATTTGCAGCCAGCCTGGTTATCCCTTTTAAGGTTTTAGTCTTGCCCGAATATAATACTCCCTGGTTGTCAAATGTTTCCCCGCTTTCCGAGTCCCAATAAACATTAAAAAGAAATTCTGGAATAAGCCGGGTCGCATCCCATCCGATCTTCAGATAACTATATCCACCAATATCAACCTTGTTCTCAGCATTAACCTCGATTTTGTTGCTCCCCAACAACCCGGACTTTCCCTGCATCAACAAGTCACCGGATGTCAGACTGATGCTGCCTTGCTCAACATAATCCGATCTCATCAATGATCGGTTGTCCATCGACAGCGATCCTGCGGAATTGATCCCTATTGAGTACTCACCCTCAATCCGGCTGTTGTCCATCAATAGTCCTTCCGTATCCCCCCTTACATGACCGGCCTTGAGAAGGCTCCCATTCCCCATCTTGGTTTCGCCTGCCACCTTTAATGAGATGTTGGTCGGCAAAACTCCAAGCTTGGGCCTTACAATAAAATTGATACTGGCTCCCTTGGGTAATCCTTCATTGAACTTATAGCCTATAAATGCTCCCCTTGCATTATAGCTCGGCAAAAAATCCACACCCTCAAACACCTGACTCCCATCCAAGTACAATTCAATGGACGCAACCTCCTCGTAAGGTGTTTTAGGCAGCCTCAAAGTAGTAGTTGCCTTTTTAAGAATAATTATTTCAGAATAATACAGATTCGCTAAATCTGTAAAATTTTCCAATGCGCCATGGTTGATTTCAAATGCATCCACCTCCATCTCAATGTCCGATGACTTGGTGGGATCAAATAACTTGTCCGGCGGAACAAGGTTCACCGAATAAACACCCCCACCCTTTATCCTCGTGCTCTTCGCCCTGATGCTTATAGGGGCTACTGTCTCCGAAAGCCCCTCCCCCAACCCCAAAAGCCCCACCTTACTGGCGAACGGCACGTCGCCTCCGATCTCGTCGATGAAATCGCCTCGGTCCACTCCACTACCATCCTCCTCCGTAATCGTCGTGTCCGTAACTTCAAGGTCTCCCTTCAAATCAATCGTGATCCCCTGCTTCACTCGACCCACTTCCACCGTCGACTTGTTCCGAATCTGGCTGTCCACAATGCCCAAGTTGTTCCCTTCTATTCTCACCCCGGTCGGCTTGCCTTCGGACTTGGCGTAGATCACCGAGTCCTCCAGCTTAATATCGCCACCCACCAATCCCACCGGGTTCTCCACGATTAACTTACTTCCGCTGAACTTGATCGCTCCTCCCGGGTTCTCTCCCAAAAACCCAAACGCATCCGGCGCGGCTGAGGTGAACACGCTCTGGTTCGGGTTCACCGCGTTGAAACTCCCCTCCTCACCCAGCTTGATGCTCTCCCTCGCACTGACCGTGAATGCTCCGTCCACATCCACCTTAGCATTCTCCCCAAACAGGAACCCATTGGGGTTCAGCAAATACAAGTTGGCACCGGCAATCTCTGATTTTATCAACCCATCGATCTCGGAGACCTTGCTCCCCGTCACCCTCCCCAGGATGTTCTGAATCGCATCCGGCCCGGTGAAGGTCGCCGATTGCCCGCTCTGCAGACTAAACTCGGCAAAACTGTGAAACAGGTTCTCCCCCACCGTCTTGCCCAGGTTGTCCGGTATCTGGAAATTGGGCCCGTTCAGCGCACCTCCACTCCCAAAGCTGCTGTCAACCACCACCTGGGCGTTTGCTCCCAATGTCACCCCCATCAGACAGAGGGATAGTGCGGGCTTGTTTAACAATCTAACGAGCACGGTAAGAGCAAAGGAGACTAACGCATGCTTTGGTGCAAAGCTAGACAGAATTTAGTAAACTAACCACTACTGTTTGAAACCAATACCACGGCTGCGTTCAAGTGGCAGAGTGGGTTGGTTTAGTTGCCATCGACTTCCAGTTCCTTCTTGGTCTTGCCGCCGTGTTTTCGCTCAAGTCAAACTCATCGAGTTTTTTCATCACGATGCCCACCGCGCCGTCCATCGCCTCAACCATACCGCCGCAGATCGGGCAGTCCTGCACTAGGCGAGCACAGAGACTCCGGTCAGAAATAAACCGATCCTTGGCCAAGCCAAATCGGCAGCGACTCGCCCGCGGGGCCGTGCTTGAGATTCGGATTCTGGCACGGCGAAAAAAACGCCGCGCGGACTGCCGACACCCCATCCACCCTTGTTGATGTCGTAGCTGTGATCCGTCGGCCACGACTCCTTGCTGCCGAGATGCCATTTCCCGGCAAGGAACGTTTTATAACCGTTATCACGCAGCACTTCGGCGAGGTTGATCTCCTAGTCACGCAGGTCTCGGTCATACTCAGCGGGCAAATGTGTGGCGTGGAGTCCGCGCCCGCTCCACACATTGCCCGAGGCGTCACCGATCCAAATCGTAATGCCGTGCTTCGCGGTATTTGCCGGTGAGAATACTGGCGCGCGAGGGACTGCAAACTTGGCGCGTCGCTTAACCACGGATCAACTTCATGCCGACGGCGGCGATGCCGAAAACCAACACGTTGCTCGGCTAATCTCCATCACGGATTTGCTTGTAACCAATGTGCAATTGCCCGAACCTTCGCTATGCGCAAAACACTCAACCCATATATGGAATCCTTTCGAAGGATAGCTATAACTGTTGTGGTATTTGTTCTTGCAGGCTCCGCCAGCTTGAATGCGCAGGGCGTGGCATTGTCTACCAGCGAGGCCGAGTACACCGCAGGCGAGTCGATCACGGTCAACTTCGCCGGTGGCCCGGGCAATCCCACGGACTGGATTGTCCTGTATCGGCAGGGCACGACATCGGGAGCTGAGTGGAATACCGTCGAGGTCACCGACCCGCCAGTGATCCGCGAAGAATTCGAAGCCGGAGGGGGCAAAGGACTTATAAACATGACTGAGGCGGCATTCGCAAAGAAACTTGCGCCCGCCGGCAATGAGGTTGCCGGTCAGGTGGTTTACGCTGACCCGCCCGATGCTTGCAAAGATCTAAAAAACGCCGAGGCGATCAAGGGAAACATCGCGCTGGTGGACCGTGGCGGCTGCAACTTCTTAGACAAGGTTCAGCGGGCCCAGAAGGCCGGCGCGCGAGCGGTAATCGTGGTCAACAACGTGAGCGGGGGTACGATGACAATGCAGGCGCCGGCGGGTGAAACGGTGGACATCCCGGCGGTGATGATCCCCCTTCAAAGAGGCGAAACGCTGAAGAAACATTTGACGGACGGCGTGCATGTAATACTTGGCCTAGCCTGGGCGTACGTAGGTGGCACCACCACGGCCAGTGAAGATTTGACCGACGGATCGGTCACCTTGAATGGACTTAATGTGGCGGGTGATTACAAGGCCATTTTCTATGAAAATGATGGATACACCCAATTGGCCAGCACAACGTTCTCTGTTGAAGCACCCGTCGAGCAAAACATCACCATCCTTCCGCTGGGCACCGTGAAAGCGCGGAAAGGCACCGGATTGGACGGGCGTTATTGGCAGGCCGGAGCCAAGACGATCAACAACCTGCGAGACAACGGTTTGGAGATCATTACCGGTTCGCACCCCACGGCCACGTTCAGGGCGACTCATTTGACCTATCAGGGTGGCAATGACCTGACGACGGCCCGCAAATGGTTGACACTTAGCCGTACCTATGTCGGCTACAATGGCAACATGGACGACGGCATTTTGAGCTTCACCGGGTATATCCGCATCGACACGCCTCCACGCGGTATTGCGCCAGGTCAAGTGGCGATTCGTTCCGAGTCCGATGACGGCTCGATGGTTTGGATCGCGGGCACAAAGGTTGTCGACAACGACGGAAGGCACGACGCCCCAGGGCCGACTCCGGACGGGACTTACAACTTCCATACCCCCGGTTTTTATCCGATCGAAATCGCCTGGTTCAACAGCGATTCGACCAATGACGCTGGCGATCATGGTGACGCGAGCCTCAACGTGTTGGTAAACGGCAATCCGTTTCCTAAAGGGGTCCTCTACACTGCGGCGAATGTGGGCGCGGTGGCTATAGCGGCCTCCTCGATCACCGAGGCAAAGGGCGATGCCGGTTTGGCAGGCGCGTATTGGCACACTGACCAAGGGGGACTGCAGTTTGGCGAGGGGCCGCGGATAAACAGCGAAGGGTATATAATCCGCGACACCCCAATCTTCCAGGTTAAGCCGAAAGACGACCAAGGTCTGATGATGCTTGGGACGGAGCCGCAGGGGCGGTTCATCGCCACCACTATGAACTACACCGGCGAAGACCTGACGCCGATCGTAACTTGGCTGGGGAACGATGGCAAATCGTTCACCGGCATCGATGACGATCTGCAGGATGCTCTGGTGCAATTCAAAGGCTTCATCAACATCAAGAAAGCCGGTCAGCATGACTTCCGGAGCGCGTCCGATGATGGTGTGGTGGTTTGGATTGGCAATCAGAGGGTTGTGAACAATGACGGCGCGCACGGCGCGCCGGGTCCGAATCCGGACGGCAGCGCCTTTTTCCCGGTGGCGGGGCTCTACCCGATCGAGGTCGCGTGGTTTAACGCCGGTTTACCCTACGGCTGGAGTGGCGGGGCGAGTCTCTCCCTGAAGATGAACGGCCGCAGTATAAAAAATCTCATCTGGCAACCCCGGCAACCCCATGTCGGCCCTGTTTTGCCGACCCTTAGCATTGCACGGAATGCTGACGGGACCCTAACGGTAACCTTTGATGGAAAGCTCCAGGGTGCCCCGACCGTGAACGGACCTTGGCGTGACTCCGGAGTGACAAGTCCGGTAACAATAAGACCGACCGGTAGGACGCTGTTTGGTCGTGCGGTGAAGTGATCAAGGGAAGTTTGATTGTTTCTCGGCGCTCCACTCCCGCCGCGGCTAGTTGACCAGAGGTAATTGGCTCGGGGATTGGCTGCGTGGCCTCGCTCATCACGGCATAACTGATGAAATGATGTCGGCAGTCATGAAACCCAAAGCCAGGGCAGCCGGCCTGATCCCTAATCTTACGTAAAGACTCCTTCAGATTTCTGGCCGGCCGATCCCCCTTTCCTCGGCGCGATGCGGGGAATAGATAGACAGAATTCTGCTCCCGCCGGCTGTGCATGGCCTCCAGATGCGCTGCCAAAGCCGGGTTAAAGTCCACCACCCGCGCTTCATGGTTCTTGGCCAATTCATCGGCACCTACCCAGAGTTGCTGCCGCTGCCAGTCCACGTCCAACCACCTAAGCCGCAACGTCTCATTCCGGCGAGAGCCGCAACAGGCCATCAGACGCAGGTAATCTGAGAGCATCTGACCGTTGCGCCCTGCCCCGATAGCATCCGTACAGAGCCGGTTGATGTCATCAACGGTAAAGAGCGGACGCTTTTTGGGCTTCCACCGGATAGGTTTCATCCCCTCGGTGGGCAGACTCTTAATCAGTTCCAAGTCCTGTGCATGGTAGAGCAGGTTATTGAGCACCGTCACGGCAAGATTAGCCGTGCGCCCGCTTAAGCCCCGGGAGAGCCGCTCGGTTCTAAATCCAAGGACTTGCGCGGTGCTGACGCGGTTAATGGGAATGGGCCCAAGCCACGCCTCCCATTGCCTAAGGAATACCTCTTCCGTCTTAATGGTACGCTCCCGTTTCTGGTGCCGCACAGCCTCAATGTAAGCCGGCCAAAACTCCGGGAAAAGTGGCACGCTCTTCTTCCTCCTTTTCTGTTCCGTAGGCTCTGCACGCAGCCGCGCCAACGCATCCTTGGCTTCACTTAATGTGGAAGCATCCAGAGCCAAACGCCGCTCCTGTTTGACCCCGTCTGGCTCCTCAACAGTGATGCGTGCGTAGTAGGTGTTGCCGCGCAGCCAGAGACCCCGCAGCGGTTGGCCACGACGATCCACGACCTTGGTGAATTTCCTGTTTCTGGGAGGCCCGAGAAAATCCAAACCGGCACCCAAACCGGCACCGCCCTGTTTTTGATGATGATTAGACATACTTGTTTTGATAAACAAGTTGTCGGAAGCACCTGTTAACGTTGGATAAAACAGATGGTGCCCGCGGCAAGAGTTGAACTTGCACCCCATTGCTGGGACTTGAACCTGAATCAAGCGCGTCTACCAATTCCGCCACGCGGGCATCGTGGGAATCCCCGAAAAGGGGCCGGACTTCCTACCCATCCGTGGCCCGGTGTGCAAGCACAATCCCCCACGCACAGTTATTCTAGCGCTTGGCCGCTGGGAATCGGCGACTTGACCTGCGGAGCCCTCTCTCACATTATCCCCGGCCCGATTTTCGGATTTAAATTTTAAACCAAACAGAACCATGAGTGCACCCAAATTACACAACGCCATGTGGCCCGGGCTTGTCGGTAAAGGCGACGACGAAGGTCAGGAACCGCCGATCAGCCTCGAGCACATGCTCGACCTCACCGCCGCCGCCGAGGTGGATGGCCAGAAATTCGACGGCATCGATTATTTTCTGTTCCTGCCGCACACGAACCCCGAGGCCACCGATGATGAGTTGAAAGGCATCGCTGATCTAATCGTGAGCAAGGGCTTTGATATTGGATCACTGGTCGCGCCCATATGGCCGGGCACCGTGGGCGATTCGGCGATGGGCACGGCCGAGCAACGCGGCAAGTTTCTCGACGCGGTGAAGATGGCCTGTCGCATTGCGAAGATTTTCAACGAACACGGGGCGCGCAAGTACGGCGTTATTCGCATCGACTCGGCCGAGTTCGGCGTCGAGAAATGGGGCGAAAATTCCGCCGCCAACACGGCGCAAATCGTGGAAACCTTCAAGGAAGCAGCGACCATCGCCGCCGGCTACGGCGAGCGACTCGCCGCCGAGGGTGAAATCTGCTGGGCCGGCATGCACAGCTGGAAGGATATGCTCGACGTACTCGAAGGCGTTGGGATGCCGGAGGCGCTTGGCTTCCAAGCCGACCTCGCGCACACATACCTTTATACGCTTGGCTACAACGCGCCGGAGCATGCGCTGTTGCAGGAGGGCTACAGTGACGACGAATTCTGGGCGGCTTACGAGCAGATGACCGACAAGCTCCGCCCGTGGACCATCGACTTTCACGTCGCGCAAAACGACGGCGAGGTTCACGGCGCCGGCGACCACGACAAGACCGGCAAACATTGCCCTGCTGACGACCCCAATGGCAAACTGGACATCACCCGCTGCGCCGGCTACTGGCTCAAGGACGCCACCGACCGCAATATCCAACACATCTGCTGGGACGGCTGCATGTTCCCCAACGCCACGCTGGAAAATCCGGCCACCTGGAACACTATCCTCAAGGCAATGATCGACGTCCGCGACGCACACGGCTGGGAATAATAATTACAAATCATGAGCGAAAAGAAATCCCTTAACATTGGACTCATCGGCTACGGCTTCATGGGCCGGACTCACACGAACGGGTACAAGCGCGTCAGCGACTTTTTCCCGGATCTCGGCCATCGGCCGGTGCTCAAGGCGGTGTGCGGCCGCACGGAGGATCGCACCAAAGCCTTCGCCGAACAGTGGGGCTACGAGAGTTACGAAACTGATTGGCGCGAGTTGATCAAGCGCGATGACATTGACGCCATCGACATTTGCACGCCCAACGATCAACACGCCGAGGTGGCCATCGCCGCCGCCGAGGCGGGTAAGATGGTGCTGTGCGAAAAGCCGCTGGCCCGCACCGCCGATGAGAGTACGCCGATGGTCGATGCCGTGGAGAAAGCCGCTGTGCCGAATACGGTCTGGTACAACTACCGTCGCGTGCCCGCCGTCACGCTGGCCAAGCAGATCGTTGACAGCGGCAAGCTCGGGCAAATTTTTCATTACCGCGCCAACTTCCTGCAGGATTGGACTATCAGCGCCGACCTCCCTCAAGGCGGCGAAGGGCTCTGGCGCTTGGACGCCGCCGCTGCCGGCAGTGGCGTCACCGGCGATTTGCTTGCGCATTGCATCGACACCGCCATCTGGCTCAACGGCAGCATCGCCGATGTGTCCGCCGTCACCGAGACCTTCATCAAGGAACGCGTCCACACCGCCTCCGGCGAGAAACAAAAAGTCACCATCGACGACGCCTGTCTTTTCCACTGCCATTTTAAGAATGGCTCGCTCGGCCTATTTGAATCCACCCGATACGCGCGCGGCCACAAGGCGCTTTACACGTTTGAAATCAACGGCGCAGACGCCTCCATCCGTTGGGATTTGCACGACCTCAACCGACTCGAATTTTTTGACCATAGCGACGACCCCAACACGCGCGGTTGGCGCAGCGTGCACATCACCGACGGCGATATGCCGTACATGGACAAGTGGTGGGTCCCCGGCCTCTGCATCGGCTACGAGCACACCTTCGTCCATCAAGTCGCCGATTTCCTCACCAGCCTCGACAGCGGCGAACCGTGCCGCCCCACCTTCCGCGACGCCCTCGAAACCGCCCACGTCTGCGACGCCGTCCTCGCCTCGGCGAACGATCGCGAGTGGAAGGAAGTGTAGGCTAAATGAGCTTTCATACACCCGCGTCAGCAATGCTGGAGCGGGTTTTTTGTTGCCCACTTCCGATTAGGCTAAATTAGCTTATAATGATCGCGAGCCTAAAAAAGTTATGGATGGAATCCGCGACTTGCTAGACGCTGGGGTTTACGCAACCGAGAAAGGTGGCAAAGAATCACACCGAAAGTTTACACATCGGCATTATTCTGAGGCAGTGACAATCAGTGGACGTGAAGGCCATGACGCCAAGATCTATCAGGAAGAATAGACCA
>JABGZB010000251.1 GCA_018674955.1 Verrucomicrobiota bacterium
GGCTTTCTTTTTCATCATCCACTCCTCCAGCTTGAACGAGATAAAGAAACTTCGGCGAGGACAACACCGTCGCCAATACCTCAACCATCGCCTCCTGAAAGTCATCGCACTGCAGCCGAAGCTTTGCGAAGAGGACCAGCTTTTGGTCGATCTCCGCTGCGGTCACGGGCCGGCGCCATGCACGCCTCATGAACTTCGCCAACACATCGCGAGCATATTTTTTCTCATCTTCCTGATGATCGCTCTGAAAGAAAATACGTGTGTGCGATTCCGGTGGCCATTGCTCATGGACGGGCGCGGTGATCTCTACATAATCGATCTGCACAGTCACCGGCGTGCTTGAACAGTTCTGAAAATAGAGAAACTCCGCCGGGTTTGGCAACTGACCGAGTTTCTGGATGTGGCGATAGGCGTTGCGTGCAATTTCACTGAGCCTTACGTCCCAGTGGTAAAACTCGGGCTTATCTGGGGAAGCCGTAATGGTGATATCACGTTCACCCGCGCGCACGGCAACACGCGAATCGTTACTAGCTTGGTTGCCGAAAAACAATCGCAACGTCGGCAGATGTTTACCCTCTGTTGTCACTCGCGCCGCCCGAATACGCACGCGCATGGTGCCCACGTCCGGTAGGCCATCGCCCACGTCGACAATGTACTTCGAATTCGCCGGGATCACCACCACATCCGGCAAAGCAGGCGGGACCTTTGGCCGGGTACGGCTCGGGGCCCAAGCGTACTTGGCGCCGCCGTACCCCCAATGCGTCTTGACGCCGTGGCCCGTAATCAGATTTTTGAAATGTGCACTGCCCGGTTTTACTGAGTACTTGGCAACTTGCTTTTTTAAGGTTTTTTCAAGGGTGGTAACACCATTTTTAATCTGCTCCTTTCTCTTTTCTACAAAAGCTGCATACGTGGCATCGACTTGAGCCGAGGCAGCTTTCATTGTGATCCCGTAGTAAACTGGTTTGGGCCGTTCCCCGCGCACGGTTACCCGCTCCAGCGCCTTGCGCGCCAACTCACGATATTGCTCAAATTGAACTACCGTCATCTGCAGCATCTCGGAGCTATTCTTGAAGCCGTCCTCCGAGACCGTCTCCGGCGGCAGATCGCGAGAGAAATCATGTGGCAAGTCCAGTAGATCCTGTAGCGCGTACTTATACTCGTAGCGTGTCATGCGCCGGAACGACGTGTGCCCCTGCTCCCTCCTCCGCACCTGAGAAGCAACCAGAATCTCGCCGGACAACCAATCGACAATTCGCGCCTTCTCAGCATCCGTCAACTGCACCTTCGAGTCCTCCGGTGGCATCTCACCATTACTTATTACGTCGAACACCTCCAGCCACCAGCTGACATCTTTTCCCTTCAGTAAATCGGGATCCAGCGCATCAATCCGAAGCTTGCCCTTCTGTTTCTCCGGCCCGTGACACCCAACACACACCCGCTTAAGAACCGGCTCCACCCATGTTCGAAAAGCCACCAACTTAGCCTTGGGCACATCCCCCGGCTTGGCCACCAAAGTCAGGTTAAACAGAAAGGCGAACAGTAAGGTGGTGAATATTCGCATGCCGAGAAATTATCGAACACTGCCGGGAAGTTGGCGATTATTTTTTGCTCAAACAAGAACAGGATTGTTTCTTGTGCACTTGGCCAAGCCAACTAAACTGGCGGCGTAAGCTTAGAATTATGAAACACCTCCTACTCGCAGCAATCCCAGCCGTTGTGCTGGTAAGCGCAGATGAAGCTGAACCCTCAGACGTTTTTTGGAATGATTTAAAGGTACATAGGTTTCACTTAGAAATGTCCGAGGCAGAGTGGGAGGCCATGAAAGCATTGGATCCGCACAAGGGGCTAGCACCAGCTGAAAGACTGAAGAAAATTAATGGGGAACAACGAGAGCTGCATCGTTCCCGTTTTCCATGGGCAGAGGGTTCCCTTAATATTAATGGTCAACATCTAAATGGTATCGGAGCACGATATAAAGGTAACGCTAACTTCAATCTCATGCGCGGTAGCCTAAAGCGCAATATGAAGATCAAATTAGATTGGACCAATAAAGACCAGAACTACAACTCCGTTGAGACGCTCAATCTAAATGCAAGTGGCCTAGACCCTTCAAAGTTGCGAGATGTATTTAGCTACTGGCTTTTCCGAGAGGTGGGCGCGCCAGCTCCTAGAACCACTTTTGCTGAGATGACCCTGACTATTCCGGGACGGTATGAGAAAGAACACCTTGGGCTTTACACAATAGTCGAGCAAGTAAACAAATCTTTTCTAAAGGATCGTTTCGGATCCAAAAAAGGCCTTCTAATGAAACCGGAAGGAATAGCCAGCGTGGAGTATCACGGTGATGACTGGCGGTTTTATGCACCCCTTTACCGGCCAGATGACCAACCTTCGCTCGCCCAATCTGTGCGCGTGATGGACTTCGCTAATGTCGTCAATTTAAGCAACACAAAACAGTTTCGCGATTCGATTAGTTCATATCTCGATATAAATGGTTTCCTACGCTTCATTGCTGTCAATGCGCTGATCGTTAATCTCGACTCTCTGTTGGCAATGCTGCCACAGAACTACTATCTTCACCTTATTAAGGACACAAATAAGTTCGTTTTCTTTCCTTAGGATCTGGATATTTCATTTGCAGGATGGCCACTTGGTGGAAAACCCGCAGATCAGATGAAACTAAGTCTCGTGCACCCTCACTCCTCGGATGCACACAAACTCATCGACAGACTATTAGCCATGGAGCCTGTGAAATTAAGATATGACAAGATAATCAGCCAGCTGGTTGAGGGCATTTTTAAAAAAGAGCAATTGATCAAGAAATTTGAGAAACTCGAGAGAACTATTCTAGATTCACGAGAGAGAAATACAGCTGCCATAGAGTCCCGAAACGAGCGTGGGTACCCCGCCCCGCGCGGCTACCAACCACTCGGTATAAGAGAATTCATAGACAAACGAACGTCATCGATTAAGCGCCAACTCAATGGAAAGGAAACCGGATATATATTTGTCCACGGGCGCCCCGGGGGTCGACTAGGCCACTTGGCCCAAGGCGGGTTTGGCAGAGGAAGACTCGCAATGCATATGCTGATCCAAGGTGATCTAAACGAAGATAAATCGATCTCTAAAAAAGAACTTTTTACAATGCTAAGCGGATGGTTTGACGTAATGGATCGTGAAAAAGATGGGAAATTAAATAAAGCTGCCTTTATCAAAGCCTTGCCTGACGCTTTTTTCCCCAGCGGCAGAAAACCTCTTGGGCGAATCCCAGAACCATACGTTGCGGCGGGGCTGTTCTCACTAGCAGATTCTCACCTCCTCTTTTGACGGCCTGTTGGAGAAACTGGCTCCGGGCAATAGCGGAAAACTCAACGAACACTCATTGATGATTGGCCTACGATCCTTGATTCAACAATCAGGAAATGGCGGCGAAAAAGATAAAGTGAAGCGCTGCTAGATTACCGAAACCGCCGACCTCATCCGCAAACACAGCGGTAAGACGGGTCAAGAATTGAAAGCTGAAGGGAAAAAAAAACCACTGCGCCAAGAGTTAAAACGCCTTGAAAACTGCGCTCAACGAGGTGACAGTTCCCTCGCTATGTAATCAATAATCGCTTCAATCGTCGCAGCCGTGGTTTCGTGGGGTGTGGAAAGCTTTAAACTAATTCAAAAATGGGAATACCTTGCTCAAACTGCAATCAACGCTAGGAGATACCCGAGGAGCTAGCTGGGCATACCATTGAGTGTCCTGCCTGTAATGCAAGTTTGGCTATGCCCGCTATTGCTGCACCTACTTCTGTACCAGCCCAAGTTCAAGAGGCAGCACTACAAGCAGCTTCTAGTAAGAAATCTAAATCATCGGTACTTAAGTGGGCCACCTTTCAATACGAAGCTTTTAACCGCAAGAATTGTAAGAATGAGAAGGGCTAACTGCAGGCTGCAACGGCAAATGAAGCGTTGGCGCGGTTACAGAAGATGGGTTTGGCTCCCACCAAGGTAGAACAGGCCAAGGCAGCTGGTCGTCTAGCTGATAAGGCCAAGCGGGGACATTACGAGTTGCTGCGGCGGGAGAAGGAACGGAATAGGTTAAAACCCAAAAAGTTTTTGATAATATCCGTAGCAACGATTTTTGGAGTAGAAGTAATTATGGCTGGTAAACTCGCTGATTTTCCGAACATACCCTCAATTATTGGCCACCTTTTTATAATTCTTATCGGTATAGCTACAGGACTCACGGGTGTTTTACCGAGAGGACATTCTTCGCATTCTTATTCGACACCCTTTAAGCCTCGTTCCTATGTGGTGCGGGATGCTACTGGTAAGCCCATCGAGACTATTGACCTACCATATTGAACGAATAACTGTGCTTACAGACTGTGTCTCTACAAATTGCTCCACTTTTGAAGGAGACCGTGTAATCGAAGGAAGAATTAAAAGCTCAAGGGAAATGAAACACCTCCTACTCACAACAATCGAGCTAGTCCGCAAATATTTTAGCACGGAACAGGAACAATGAGGATACCAATAAAGACTTGGATCGGATCATAGAGAAAACCTATGAAGTGACCTCTCGAATAACTTTGCCCGCCACGTCGGTTAAGCGAAAGTCTCGGCCATTGTAGCGGTAGGTCAGGCGTTCATGATCCATACCCAGCAGGTGCAGTATAGTCGCATGCAGGTCATTGACGGTGACCTTGTTCACGGCAGCCTTATGGCCAATCTCGTCCGTCTCGCCGTAGCTCACGCCACCCTTGATACCGCCACCCACCATCCAATTGGTGTAAGCGTGCGGATTATGATCACGTCCGGGCTTGCTCCCCTTCTGCGCGATCGGCAGTCGGCCAAATTCGCCGCCCCAGACGATGAGCGTTTCGTTGAGCAATCCGCGCTGAGCCAGATCAGCAATCAAACCGGCAACCGGCTTGTCGGTTTCAGCGGCAAATTGCGAATGATTTCCCTTGATGTCGTTATGCCCGTCCCAACTTCGTTGGTTCTCCATGCCCCCGCTGTAAATTTGAACGAAGCGCACACCACGCTCAATCATCCGTCTGGCTGTAAGGCATTGCGAGGCAATGTGTTTACATTTGTCATCGTCAAGGCCATATAGCTTTTGGATATGCTTTGGCTCCTGATCAACAGACAGAGCTTCCGGAGCAGCGCTTTGCATGCGGTAGGCCAGTTCAAAACTCTCAATCCTCGCAGCCAACGCCTCCTCATAAGGGTTTGCATCAAGATGTTTTTGATTCAAGTGCCGAAGCAAATCCAACTGCCGCCGCTGTTGGTCGGGGTTCATTTCCCTTGGCCTATAAAGATTGTCGATTGGATCACCGGTCGGACGAAAATGCGTCCCCTGATAGACACTCGGCAGGTATCCAGCGCCCCAGTTGGCCGCATGGCCCTTGGGCAATCCGCGTCCCTTCGGGTCGCTCATCACAACAAATGCAGGCAGACTGTCGCTGCTACTGCCCAGACCATAAGTCACCCAGGAACCCACACACGGGTAACCCATGCGCGGCAGGCCACAGTTCATCATGAAAAGCGCCGGCGAATGGTTGTTACTCTCGGTATGCCCGGAGTGAATGAACGCCATGCGATCGACGTGCTTGGCCAAGCGTGGGAAAATCGAGGAAACATGTTTTCCACATTGCCCATGCTGCTTGAACTCAAACGGACTTTTCATCAGGCCGCCGACCGAGTTTGCAAAAAAGCCGGTGAACCGATCGAAACCATCGAGCGTTTGACCGTCTCGCTTGGCCAAGGCCGGTTTGTAATCCCAAGTATCGACTTGGCTGGGACCTCCGTTTGTAAATATCCATATGACCGATTTCGCTTTAGGCGCAAAGTGAGGGTGCTTGGGTGCTAGTGTTCTTTGGCCCGCCAACCCCTCTTGCTGAAGCAGACTCCACAAACCAAGCGAACCCATGCCCATCCCGCACCGCTGCAACATCGCTCGCCGAGTCAGATTCTTAATTTCTCTATTTTTGTCCATTAGTTAACATACACAAACTCATTTAATCCAAAGAGTACTTGAGCGAAGTCGGCAAGAGCCAGCTTTCGAGCATCATTACGGCCCACTTCACGGTAGGATTCCTCCTGTTTGTTGATGAACGCCAAGATTGCTTGTTTCTCTCTCAAGGAAGGGGCGCGACCAATAACCGTCTGATAACCGACCATCACCGCTTGGCTGTTGGCCTCAGCTTCCAACTTCCCAGCCAACGACATAGCTGCAGCACGAATTTGACCGTTATTCATGAACATCAATGCTTGAGGGGAAATGATCGTCGAGGGCCGTGCCCCTTGAGCAACCAGTGGTTCAGGAGAATCAAATAACTGCATGGTAGGTATCAGTTTACTGCGTTTGATCTGGAAATAAATGCTGCGCCGCTTCATTAATGGATCGAGCGTTCCCTTCCCGAACATTGTAGTGTCAAGCAGCCCACTCACCTTCAGCAAACTGTCACGGATCGGCTCTGCCTCAAGCCTTCGCGGGGTACACCGCCAATACAATCTATTCTCGGCATCAATCTGTGACTTGTCTTGGGAGAATTTAGCGCTCTGACCATAGGCATAACTCATCACGATTTTTTTGTGGAGCGGTTTCAAGCGCCAACCGTTGTTGATCAATTCGCCGGCCAAAAAATCAAGTAATTCAGGGTGAGTCGGAACCTCGCCCTGCAGACCAAAGTCGTTGGGTGTGTTCACAATGCCTCGACCGAAATGATGCTTCCAAAGTCGATTGACGATCACCCTCGCAAGCAACGGCCCAGCTCCGTGATCAATATCCGTAAGCCAATTCGCAAGAGCTTTCCGCCGAAAACTCGTTCGTGCCCAATTCGGCTTAGGTTGCTGCCATTTCTCTTCATCTTTTGTGCCTCGCATAAGCACCCGCAAAAAACCCTGCATCATCTTCTCCTGTTTTTGTCTGCTATCCCCACGCCTCAGCAGATGCACATCTTTATAAAAATGCGGAAACCCGCGGCCATCAGCATGGTGCTTCATCGGCTTGTACCCCTCACTGCTGATCTGCACCTTGGTTGTCTGCGGTTTCGGTTTGGCCGCCAAATGCGCCTTTAGTTTGGCGTCGCGCTTAAGCCACTCGCTGTCGAGCGTCCGGTACGCTCTAAGTAACATCTGCAGATCCTTTTCACTAAATTCATCCAAGTTGTCAGCGTCCTTGAACGCAGCACGCAATTTCGTGACCGAAGCCACCTGCGCACTGCCTTTGAGCGGTACCGGCTTGGGATGCCTTGTAATAGCCAGGCGGGGGCGACCAATTGTGTGACTGGTGTTGGTGAAAAAATCCAACTCAACGGTCAGTTTAACACCATCAGCAAAACCAACCGGTTCAGAGAATTCGAACACTGCGGCCTGGTCTTTGCCGATCCCACTTTGATCAACCGCCCAGCCGGTTTTCTTTTTGTCAGTATCAATGGAACTGGCAACAGAGAGGCCTCCTTTGTTCTGCTCGAAAGTAGCTTGCGGGTTGACCAACTTCACTGCCGCCCGCTTGCTACCACCGTTGAGCGGTTCGACGAAGACCCGAATATCGCTTAGCGCAAAATTTCCGTTGTCGGCCCGGCCCGGCCCGTTGTGTTTCATCGACTCATGCGCCAGGGCCTCAATACGAATCCCCGTCAACGCCTTTGATTTCAACTCAGTTGTGATCACCCAGCGATCGTCCTTGGGGTTGTTTCCGGTTAACAAAAAAGAACCATCACCTTGGCGCTTGAACACGGCCCCATTGAGTGACTTGATTTTTAGATCACCGAGAACCAACCATTCAAACTTTCCCGAACTCTCTGCAGGCGGATTTTTCACCCATGCGACCAAGCGTTCGCGCAAAGATCCCTTCTCCCATCTGGCCAAACCAGCTGCCAATTTGTCATGAACCACCTGCCACTTGGCCAAGTCGGCCTTTGTAACCGCAGGGTTCAAATCGACATCAATCTCGCTGCGAATCGTCGTAGCGAACGTGGTGATCAAACGGTAATAATCGCGGGTCGGAATCGGGTCGAATTTGTGATCGTGGCAACGTGCGCAACCAATGGTCATCCCAAGCATCGCCGTGCCCATCGTGCCAACCATGTCGTCGAGTTCATCGTAGCGTGCGGATTCGAATTCTTTCTCTGTCAACTGAGTTGGAAACACACCGGCCCCAAGAAAACCGGTTGCCATCAACGCCAGCGGATTCTCAGGCGCAATCTCGTCGCCTGCAATTTGCCAGCGTACAAACTGATTGTACGGCATATCATCATTGAGCGCCTTGATGACAAAATCGCGATAGTGATAGGCATGGTTCCTGTCGGTGTCCTGCTCAAACCCAAAACTGTCAGCATACCGCGCAAGATCCAGCCAATGGCGCCCCCAACGCTCACCGTAATGTGGGGAATTCAGCAACTGATCCACCACACTCTCGAGTGCTGCACGAGGATTTCTATCAGCTGCGGCCAGAAAATTTGCGACCACCTCCGGTGCTGGCGGCAAGCCGATGATGTCAAAGTAGAGTCGGCGCAACAGAGCACGGCGCTGTGCTGGGTTGTTGGGCTGGAGCCCGGCAGCCTCGAGTTTCGATAGGACAAAGTGATCGATCTGGTTCGACACCCACTGACTGTTCTTCACCTTTGGAACAGACGTCATCTTCAGCGGTACGAAAGCCCAATACTCCCGGTCGCTGTCGGTGATCTGCATTTCGCCTCCAGCCAGCTTCGAGTCGAGGAGAACCTCACCATAAGGCGCACCCATATCGATCCACTCAGCGAACTTGGCGATCAACCCGGCCGGCAGCTTCTTTCCCTTGGCAGGCATGTGAGGTTTCTCGACATGCGAGATCAGCCTAAAAAGCCGACTGGCCTTCGCGCTCCCCGGTACTACAGCCGGCCCTTCGCTACCACCTTTGAGCAGCAAATTACGTGTAGTGATGTCTAGTTCGCCGCGAATTTTACCGCCGCCGTGACATTTGACACACCGTTGCTTTAGCGCTTGGCCAACGCCATCCTGAAAAACTGCCAA
>JABGZB010000252.1 GCA_018674955.1 Verrucomicrobiota bacterium
GCTGTTCTTGGCTTCAATTTGGGACAGTGATTTCAGCGTTTTTCACGGATTGACTAGATCGCTTTTGTTCTCTCATTCTCATTCATCTGCGTTTCATTTCCGGTTCTCGCGCTTGGCCAAGCGTACGCTCCACGGCAAGTCAGCGTTCCCGATGGTTCCGTCTCCCCGTGGATAAGCCGCCTTGTAACAATTGAAAAAAGGAAGCCCCCACCGAGAACCGGTAACCGAACACTCACGGCACCTCGACCAAGGCCACGCGGAACCCCACGAAGTTGATGCTCATGCCCGGCTCCATCATGAATCGCGAGGTGCTCCGTCCGTATTTGCCCTCGTGATACCAGCCTCCCCCCTTGAACACCCGGTGCTTCCCCTCCGTTGGGCCGGTCGGATCCACCAGTTGCTCCGCCTTGGGGTGCGCGGCAAACCAGTCCATCACCCATTCCCAGACATTGCCGTGCATGTCGTACAGCCCCTTGCCGTTTGGTTTTTTTTTGCCCACCGGGTTGGTTTTGTCATCGGCATTCTCCGCCGACCAAGCGTGGGCATCCGACTCCGCCTCCGAGTCGCCGAATGAAAACGCGGTCGTAGCCCCGGCCAGGCAGGCGTACTCCCACTCCGCCTCAGTCGGCAGCCGATAGATCATGTTCGCCGCGATGCGCCCCGCCTTCCGGTCGCCCGTGGTGAGTGCCTTGCAGAACGCCACCGCCTGCTCAAAGCTGACCTTGTCCACCGGCAGGTTTTCGCCCTGGAAAAAACTGGGGTTGCTGCCCATCACCGACTCGAACTCCCACTGCGTGACCTCATGGGTTCCCATCCAAAACCCCCGCGTGAGAGTGACGACTTGGCTGACATCGGTCACTCGCGTGAACTGGCCCGGCTTGAACGCCCTCATGCTCATTGATGGATCGAACACCGCCGGCTTGGGTGCGACCGGTGCCGGCGGCGGCGCTTGGCCGCCATCGCAACCCGTCATGAAAAAAACGGATACAACCAGCGCAACCTTGGCAATTGCGGCATGAAAATTGACTGTGTCTTGGTTACGGCGCCACATAATCATCTTCGTTTGGGTGCACGGAGATAGACTGATTTGCCCCATCCGGCCACACTATTCGGAGGAAAACGGGGCACTACGCGAAAAACCTAAACCTGACCCGACAAGCGCTTGGCCAAGCGGACGTTATCAGTATAGGGAGATCGTTTGCCGCGTTTCCCGCGCATTGCCGATCCACACCAACGCTTGGCCAACGGTTTGTGTCAGCGCGATGTCGGCGCTGCCGTCCCGGTTGAAATCCGCCACCGAAGGGTGCCGGATGCTCGCGCTTGATTGGGCGACAAAAAAAAGCCCGGCTTGAACCGGACTTTCATGGGTGGCTAGGTCAGCCTGAAATGATTTCTGCTATCGCCGACCGAACGGAACGGTGGCGCGGGGGCCGAGCCAGCTCTTCTTGACAGCGGCGGTCTTCTTGTCGTCTCCCTTGAAGACAACCTGCTTGGCCTCTGAATGGCCGTCGGCAAAGGAGAAGGTCGCCAAGCCGTTGTGGCTGGAGGCGATCTCGTCACCGGTACCGTAGTTCGGGTAGACGTGAAACCATCCGTCGTTGAGCGATTTTGGTTCCTCGTCGAGCATCACGTAGGTTTCGCTTGGGCTGGGGATATCACCCATCAACAGGAACTGGCGCCAGCCCGGAGCAAGGGCGTTCTGCGGGCCGGGGGCATTCAACACACCGGCGTCGCCGATGAAACAATTCATGGCGTAACTCCGCACGCGGCCTGTCCAACCGGCCGCACGCTGTTGCTTGGTGAGGAACTGGTCGGAAGGACACTTGTAGATTCCAGATGACTTGGACGTATACGGCGAGAGTAGTGCCTCCTTGATGAACATGGTGTTGGTGTTGTCCTTGGAGAGGAAGTGATCCATCACGTTGTTCACCCAGTTTTGGCGCTTGGCCACCGTCTCCCCGATGCCGTGGTTGCTGACCAGTTTGCCCTCATAATCATCCGGGTACATCATCCACGCCAGCATCAACTGGCGGGTATTGACAAGGCAGCTCTGCTGCTTGGCCTTCTCCTTGGCCTTGGCCAAGGCCGGTAACAGCATACCGGCCAGAATCGCAATGATTGCGATGACCACCAGTAGCTCGATCAATGTAAACGCCCTCGATAAGGATTTCTGCGATTGCGAATCAACTTGCATGCGCGCGTGCATAGGTTGCCTGACCCCAAAGGTCAAGCATAAATACCAGGTTCTTTTTTAACGTGTTACCCGGTAGAATCCTCGGTTGCCCGCCGCTGAAATAGTCGCCGGGCTGGTCCCGCCGATCTCGGCCCAGGGACCGTTCACGCTGGCAGAAGTTTCCAACTGCCCGTCGCCGTCCCAAGTGATAGTGACGTTGTTGCCAGTCTGAGAAATGGCAAGGATTGCCGGCTCGGGCGGCGTAACGTCCTTGGCCTCAAGCGAGTAAACCTCGGCCCGCAGAATGTGGGCAAGCCTCGAGCCCCAAGTGGTCACCCCGTACCGGTTGCCGGCGGTTACCTCCTGGTCGGTCCAGTGCAACTCGGCCGACTTGGCCCCTTTTTTGATCTCGCTGGGTGTGGCGGGGAAATAACTGTTACGCCACTGGTTCCAGACGTACAGCGGCTCATGCCCATTGATGACGAGGTGGTAGTTGCCGTTCTCAGCCGTGAAAGCAACATCAAAGGGCCGGCCGCGCATGTATGAAAAGGAGCGGTCGCCCGTGATGATGTCGTGCCACTGGCCGTCGATCTTCCGGCTGACATTGATGCCGCGCGGTAGCGTGGAACCCGCGCCAAGCGTCATATCCTTGGTATTGACGAAGATAACCCGGGCGAAGTTGTTCTCGTCCTTGTAGTCGTAAACGAAGCCCATTCCGTCGATGGCAACGAGATCGTCCCGAGCGATGAATGACTGGAAGCCAAACTCGAGCAGGTAGTTCTTGTCTTCAATCGCCGGCCCGATGAAAAGCGCTCCGTCGCCATCGGCCTTCAGGACGCTTTTGTTAGTGGGACTAGCGGTGTACACGTCCTTTAACTGGAAGAAGCCACCGTGGGCGCTGGACAACCAAGCCCCGGCCAATGCCCCGCCCTCGGCGGGATCCATCCAACCCTTGGGGAGGAGCGTCTGGCTGTCGTGGCCGTCCCATGAGTCCTCGAATACGACCTTATTCCCAACGGTAACCGTCATGTCTTTGACCAAGGCACCCGAACCGACCGGAATATAGTCAGTCACCGTGTCGCCGACGGCGGCGGCACCCTGACGAGCAAAACCAACCCCTGCCCGCCCCGATGCCAAGCCATCATCCTTGAACGATAAAATCTCTGAGGCGCCATCAGAGTCAAAGCCTTTCAGGTCGATTGGATCGAACGGAATAGCCTGCACCGTGAAGGCATTGCCCTTGGCTGTAACCTTTAGCTTGATCATTTTTAGAACGTCATCCTCCGGGTCAGGAGTCATATAGTCGTCATATTCTTCAATCATGGTATACACCCCGTCCACCTTCTTCTGTATACTCAACCCTACCTGCGGCAAGGCAGCGCCAGCGTCGTTGCCTGACAGTGAAACACGGTACCAGTTTTCCTCATCCTGATAACGGAAATAAAGACAACTTGTGTTCAAGTCCCCGACCACAACCGTGGCTTCGTAGGTGCCGTCCTTCCAATCCTCCTCCCAGACCGAATCCTTAAGGATAATCTTCTGCCCTTCCCAGTCGGTATATTCATTCTCCTCGGAGGCTCCCTCGAAAGTACCGCTGTTCTCCCAGATGCCCTTAAATCCATCACCAAAATCAGCCAAGGACATTCGGCCAGCGGTAAAGGGGCTCGAAACGCTCGTGTTCTCCCAGTTCGAAGGCACCGCATACAACAGCACTTCCGGCTCGCCCGGGTTGGTGCGGCGGCGATACTCGTCGATGTTGCTCACACCGTCACCGTCACTATCATCGTCCGCTTTGCCTGCCAGATCACCGATGTAATTCTTCTCCCAGTCATCATCCATCCCGTCACGGTCCGAGTCCGGGCGAAAGACCGCTGTCAGGTTTAGTGGCTGGTCAGTGTACACTGTCAACTTACGCTCCTTGCTTGAAACCGTTCCAGACCAGCCATCAAACATGTTACCGGTGCTCGGTACAGCCGTAACAATTAACTTGGTGCCATCCTTGTACCACTTTGAACTACCACCACTGATCTTGCCTCCCCCGTCCGCCGATATGTTCACCTTGACCTCGGTCTTCCAATTCCAAGTCAACGATGAGGCCTGCTTGATGATAAAGTTCACCCTCGGGTTGCCCGGCAAAAACCAGATGCCGCCCTTTGGAGCTGAGCCGGTTCCGCTCCACCCGGTCACCTTCCGTCGGAACCCCGGTGGATCCTCGAAAGGACTCTGGACCGTCGCGACCACCTTTGTCCCAGGTTCAAAGTTACTCAACCCGACGGCCGGACTGGGTTTACCGAACTCGCTAAACGTCTCGAAAGGAATGCCGGAGATCTCCTCGACCTTGAGGTGGTGGATATCCAGCAAACGCTGGTAGTAACTGAAAAAACCGACCTTCCCGGAATCCACTCCCGTGACCTCTATGGGGCCGTAGTTGAACACCTTGGCCGCTCCGTTCGGATCGCTGACGATGGTGAATTCCACCTGGTTTCCCGAGACTGTCAGCGATAGGTCAAAGGTACTCTTGTCAGCCTTGCCGCTGGGGACGAATTTCTTCGCTGAAAACGCAGCTCCCTTTTCCCAGAACACTTCGGACCATTCACCGTTGACAACCTTCTGGATGGACACGCCCTGACGCGGCCAACCATCGGATGGGTTCCTGCTGGAAAATGAAAGCCGATAAAAATTTTGAGGGTCCTTGTAACGAAAGATCAGGCCGTGGGCATTGACCCAGCACCCCGTGAACGCGCAGTGAGGAATGGAATGGAATCGGGTCGAGACACGGTAGTCCTTCCACTTCGCATCCCCGGTCACCAGCATGCCGGATGTCCAGTCAATGTTAGAATTGAACTGGTCATCCCCCTCTTCGATCTCGAGACCAATCAGGCCGCTGTTGCTGGACTCACTTAAAATACCGCCGGCCGATGAATCGCTGGTCACGCCAACGCTCCAGACCGGGTAACCATCGTTCCCGCCCTCCAGCACGTCATTTTCCTCGCTGTTCCAAGGAATCACTTCTTCCCATCCGTCGAGCGGATTGGGCATTGTGACAGCTTTCCCATCCACCGATATATCACTAAAGTGCGACCCAGAGGGAATTCCTCCGGCCTGTTCCCAACTCGCAAGGCCCACGTTGCCGTCCGCGTTCGTTGGAATCGAGAGGTTGTCGACCAGTTCATACTCGGTCCCGTCCTCCTCGGGATCATCCACCACGGTAATTGAGAGTTTCTTCCCCTTGACCTTGATCGTCACTTCAAACGGGTACCCCTGCATGTAGATGAATTCCGGATCCCAATCCTCACTGTAATCGTCCCCGGCCAGCCGAACGGAACTGCCATCCACAACCCGCTCCAGCAGCCAACCCTCACCGGGAAACTTATTGCGCTCCTCTTGGGCAGCAAACATGATACGGTAAAAGTTGGATGAATCTTTGTAGCCAAACACCAGCCCGATGCCATCGTCATCCCCGCTCAGCAGCAACGCCTTGTACGTGTAGTTCTGATCAGCCTTGGCGTCATTGATCAGCATCCCGGCGGTGAAGCTCGCACTGGCATTGCTATTCTCAAACAGGGTCTCGCCCCCGGGGCCAACCTGCCAACGGGGGGAGCCATTAAAGCCCCCCGGCGGATTCACCGCAGTCCATTCCTCGAAGCCGGAGGAAAAGTTTTCCTCCAGTAATGTCTGGGCTGTCACGGTCGAAACGGCGGCCATCAGTACAGCAAGCACAAAGAGGCGCAAACTGGCTGTTTTGGGTTTAAGTGTTTTGATAATCATAATGCTGGAAAAAAGGGTTAGTTTGGAGTAACTCGCTTCCGGCTTTTGAGCCGATAGAACCTGCGAGGACACTATTAAGCGTTTCAAACCACGACAACCTTTTTTTTCGACCATGAATGCTGCTTTGTTGATAAATCACTTTGCCATGCCGGTTCTTGCCTGCGCGGCCCTGCTCACCACCGGTTGCTCCGAAAAAAACGCGCCACAAGACCGGCGTATGACCAACGGCGTCCCCCTGGCCCTCGACGACGAACTGCAAAACCGGAAGGACGGTAAGTGGTACTGGAGGGACACCACGAACCTCTTCAGCGGAATCGAGGTGCTCCACCACACCAACGGAGTCATCAAACTACAGTTGCCGTTCACTAACGGATTACCCCACGGCCACCGGATGATGTGGCATCCCAACGGCCAAAATGAAAGCGAGGGGGATTACGTGGACGGCCAGCGCTCCGGTTTGTGGGAAACCTGGTTTGCAAACGGGAAGCCGGACAAGAAAGGAATGTTCGAAAACGGTAAAGCGACTGGTTTGCAAACGTTCTGGCACACCAACGGGGTCAAGTCAATCGAATGGTTTTATAAGGATGGTTACCCCCACGGCGAAATGACCCGCTACCACGAAAACGGCGTCAAGCAGCAACACGGTTTTTATGAAACCAACCGGCAACACGGGAAATGGATTGCCTGGGACGAGAACGGGAGGCAAATCCGCGAAGCCGAGTTCGACAAAGGCAAACTCATCTCGGAAAAAATACTTGAGGGACCGCCGAAGAACAACGAGGCCAAGCCGACACCTCAAGGCTCAGACGGGTAGGTCAACACCACCTCCGTCTGGCCCGGCTTGAGCGGGACTCTTGTTTTCCGGGCGCTTGGCCAAGCGGCCTCGACCGCCACCGCCACTTTCGCCGCTCCCAACACCTGCGTTATGGACTGCACCACCCGAACCGGCCCCTTGGTTCCGTCCGCATAAACCAACCGCGCTTGCACCCCCTCCCCTTCGCCGCCGAAACTCACCCGCACGCCCTTGGTCTCCGCTTGGTTCCGGAACAACCGCGTCGCCGCGGCATTCTGCGTGACGACCAAATCAACCCGCCCGTCGCGGTCGAAATCGGCCAGCGCAGCGCCGCGTTGCTCGCCGTACACCCGCACGCCCGACTCGCTTGGCTTAAGCGCACGAAACGTCCCGTCCCCGTGGCCAAGCAGCCACAGCCCGGTGCCCGCGTCGTTCCTCGGATCCTCCGGTCGAACCGCGAAAAAGTTCTGGCTGAAAAACAAATCGTCATTCCCGTCGGCATCGACGTCGCCAACGCAAACCGAGAACGCCGGCGTAAGTTGAACCTCCATCGGCAGCGGCACCGACTCGAAGCGATCGCCGTGGTTGATGAACAGCGTGGTGCCCAGATGGTTAACCTCCATTTTTTTTAGCCGCTCAAACGCCGGCCCGGCGATGCCCTCGATCCCCGCCTTGACCATCGCGGCGTGCACCGGGAAGCGGCTCCGCAAATCCGGCAACCCCTTTTCCAAAGCATGACGGTCGCGTACCGGCAGCCAGCGATCGCCGACCCGCACTGCCTCCAGTTGCTCGACCGTCCCGTTGCCGTCCACGTCGCCGACGAACAAGGCCAGGCGCGACTCGCCGCCCTCCTCGCGCAGGAGCGTCTCGTAAAAACTGTTGCGACCCCAGTTGGTGGCGACGATGTCGAGCCGCCCGTCGTTGTTCGCGTCGATCATCGCGACACCGTTCCACCAGCCACGATAGTCGGCCAAGCCAAGCGCGTCAGTGCGCTCGGTAAACTGGCCGTCGTCGTTTCGGAACACACGCACCGGCCCCCACTCGGTGGCCAAGGCCAAGTCAGCATCACCGTCCCCGTCGAGATCGGCCGCAGCCCAGCCGTTCACGCGCTCAACCGTTTCAATCGGGTTGGCCCAAGCCGGAACCACGACCGGCGAATCATCCATCTTTTTGAACCGCCCAGCCTTGTTGCCAAAAAGTTGGAGCCCCCCTTCCGCCTCGATGGCCAAGTCCTCCCAGCCATCGCGATCCGTATCCACCCACGCCACGCCCGGCCCCGCTTGGCTGGTGCGACGCGGCAACAGTGGTTCGTTGATAAAATCATCGACCGGCGGCTGCTCGTGCCGATGGCCCAACCGCGAGCTGACATCCTCAAAAATCGGCGTGGGAGCTGGCGGCGAAACGGGCTGCTTGGTCTTGGCCTCCGGCTCGTGAATCTCGTACAGCCGGTTGGCCCGCACCTCCTCCAGCACCGACCGTGCGCCGCTGCGCCAAAGCACCTCGAGCCGGTGAGCCTCGCCCGGGACCATCGCAAAAACGCGCAGCGGATCGTCGCCGCTCAGGTACCGCCCGCCTGCCATTATTTCCTGCGAAGCGATCGAGTTCCCGTTGGCCAAGCGGATGCGTGCCCCAATGCCAAACCGGTTGCCGCCGCGCCCGCGCAACCGCACCGCCACCCTTGGCTTGCTGCTCTCGTTCCGGTAAATCCCTGCCGCCTGATTCAGGTTGTTAATGACCACGTCCTGATCGCCGTCGTTGTCGAGATCGGCCAGCGCCATGCCGTACGAGATCCCGACGTGCGCAAATCCCCACCCCTCCGGGGCCGGTTCAAACTTCAGGCCGCCTAGGTTTCGGAAAGCGGCGTTGGCACTTGGCCAAGGGGGACGATACTTGCGCAGCCGCTTCAACTCGGCGGCTGACAGCCTGCGGGCCTTTTGGATGGCAATGACCCGGTTTTTGCTGTCGATGTCCATCGTGTCGAAGCTAAACCCATTGGTGATTAACACATCCTCGAGGCCGTCGAGATCAACATCCATGAACGCGGCGGCCCACGACCAGTCGCTGGCCTCGAGGCCGGCGTAATTGGCCGCCTCAAGCCACGTGCCGTCACCGCGCGACACCAGCAACGCGTTGCGGTTGTAGCGTGGCCGGTCGTCGAACTGGCCGACCACGATCGGGATTGGCTTTTCCTTGTCGAGATGCACGAGCCGCCGTGCCTGCTGCCGGGCCAACATATCCAGCAACAGCATGTCATCGTGGCCGTCGCGGTTGAGGTCGGCGAAGTCGATGCCCATCGAGGAGCGGCTCGTGTGCCGCACGGCCAGCCGGGGCACCGCGCGAAACCGGCCGCGCCCGTCGTTGATCCAGAACCGATCCGGGTTGCTGAAATCGTTGCAGACGTACAGATCCGGCGCGAGGTCACCATTGACATCGCGAAAAGCGACAGCCAGACCCCAGTCACGCGCGGCGGCAAACGGCTGGCCGTCCTCGTCGGTGAAGCTACCCTGCTCGAACACCATTTTTCGAAACTTGCCGGTGCCGTCGTTCAAGTAGAAACAGTCTGGCTCAGGCAGCTCCTTGACCCTGCCGTCCGGTGTTGCCAAAAACCGGCCCCGAAACCGTGCCTTGAAGGTGGACTGCCCGTTGACACGGGAGACCACCCATCCTCCACCCCGCCGACCCAGCGTGTATCGCGTGCTTGCATCGGCGATGTGTATCACGTCGATGTAGTTGGCCACGTACAGGTCGAGGTCGCCGTCGCCGTCCACGTCGGCCAGCGCGAGGCTCATGGCCGAGTTGTCCCGCGTCAGCCCGGCGTCGGCCGGTTCGGCGAACCGGCCCCGGCCGTCGTTCACGAACAACCGCGTTCCGGCGGTAATGCCGTTGACCAGAAGGTCGGTGTGGCCGTCGCCGTTTACATCGGCGAACACCGCGCCGGTGGAGAGTTGCCCGGCGCAACCGACCCCGGACGCATCGGTGATGTCGGCGAACTTCCAGCCGCCAAGATTCCGGTACAGCCGGTTTGCTCCCTGCAGATTGGCGAAGTAGAGATCGCACAAGCCGTCGCCGTCCACGTCGGAGGCGGCGACTCCGGCCCCATTGTGAGCCACGGCGTTGGTGAGGAACATTTCGCCGAACAGCCGGTTGGTGAAACTCAAGCCGGTTAAAGCCGGCGGCAGCAGATCAAAACCGGCGGGGCGCGAACCCGACACGCCAAGCGCGACGCTCCGATGGCCCGGGCCGTTGTCCCAAGCCAAGTCGGCTGCCGGGACGCCAAGCGGACACAACGCCAGACAGACGAGGCCGGCCAGACACATTGCAGCACAGACGCGCTTGTCCAAGCATGATCCCGGAAATGACATCGCGCCCCATCAAGCCCCAAACCGAAGCCAAGACCAACGCAAAACACCCATTGGCAAAGCGGATGGAGGGCCCATGAGTTGACAAAGGCCCCGATTGAAAACGCTTTCAATTGGCGTTCGCAACCTTGGCCAAGCCCACCCGGAACGCTGCCTAAAATCCGTTTCTCTCCAGAGCTTGAATTTTTTTTCTTGCGATTTCATCATGCGGGTTGATTTCCAAAGCACGCTGAAAGTGTAACTTTGATTTATTATACCTTTTTTTCTCAATGTAAATAAACCCTAAATTCCCATGCGCCTTGGCATTATTATTATCTATTTTTATAGCTTTAATGAAATTATACTCTGCCCTGGATGGATCCTCAGTAAACCTGTAATAAAGGCCAAGGTAATAGTATGATTTCGCGTTATCTGGATCAAGGTCTATTGATTTCTTTAAGGATTTATAGGCTTGTGAATAAGCTCCATTAGATAAATACACCTGCCCCAGAAAACACCACTCATCTGCATTATTCGGATCTTGTTCTATTTGAAATTTAGTCGCGTTCAGAAAAACGTTCTTGTTGTACTCATCAATTTGGCCAGAGATCTTGTCGAGTTGGGTTTGTTGATTCGTAAACAACTGAAACGCCACCTCAAACATCTCATCTTTAATTGTAGTTCCATAGGACACTTCAATGGGATTGGGGTTTGGGTTTCTATAGTTATCTTTACTGTTATCGTAGGATATCTCACCGATTAGGGTAGCACCCCTTGGAAGTGGAATCGGATCTTTAAAGACATATTCCGACTGCCAGGCAGGATCCCAATTGGGAATATGGAGGACATTCTCGACCCTGCCATCCGGATAGATAATCTTTGCATCGATCGCTTTACCCAAATAATGGGCATGGGGCATCACTGCCCTCAGGTGCGCGGGTTCGGCAAGAGTAAATGACTCTCTTAATTTGAATGCTTTCTCATTGGCCGGAATCTTGAAATCCCTTCTGGTCAGGTTGATCTTTTTGAAATATTTAGTCGGTTTTTCATCCGCAAAGTATAAACCAATTTTGGATTTAATCCGCTCCTTTTTGCCGGTGGACTTCATATGCAATTGAAACACAACATCGGAATTTGCAGGCAACAACCAGGACGCGCCCTTCTCCATCAATTTGGGTTCGCGCCCCTGTTGCCATGAAGTGAAATGTCCGTCTGGCATAACGGCATTACCCTCGGAAACCATCCCATCAAACCCGACACCTCCACCGGCCTCATCCAATTTTCTGGAAGAGTTTGTTTTGTCAATTTTTATAAACGCATGATGAACAATGCGATTGTTATCAGGCTTAAAATCAAACCCCTTCACATAACGATCAGTCTTCAGGCCAGAAAGGATTACAAAATGCCAATAGATATCC
>JABGZB010000253.1 GCA_018674955.1 Verrucomicrobiota bacterium
CCGGCCAAGCGCATAACTAATCCAAGCCCCCATGCATGGAAAGCCCGGAAGCGTGAATCCCGTTGTCTGCATGTAGCTGCCCAGACCGTGCACGTTCGTCGGCGAGTTCATCGACATGAGGAATGCCAAGTCGTCCACCACTGTTGCCATGTGGGGTAGCACCTCGCTGACCCAGCGGCCGCACTCGCCATGCCGCCGAAACGCGAACGGACTCTTCAGCACCTTGAATCCTGGAGAGTTGGTCACCGACTCGACGAGGCGGCCATCGCCTGGGTCAAACTTTTGCCCATCCAAGACTGCCAACTCCGGCTTGTGGTCGAAAGTGTCCATCTGGCTGACTCCGCCGTTCATGAACAACTGAATCACGCGCTTAGCCTTGGGAACGTGATTCAAGGTCGAGCCAAACGCCGAGTCGGTGCCGAGGATTTGGCCAAGCGCCAGGCCGCCGAAACCGCCGCCTGTCGCCTCCAAAAACCGCCGCCTGGAAATTCCGTGATCCACTTTAATTCAAAAAAACAAACTCACTGCTATTGAGGATGACGCGGCAGGCGTTGGCCAAGCCGTGTTCGCGGGCCAAGGCCAAAACCAAGCGGCCTTCCTCCGGCTCCGGTTCCCGATGGTATGCCAATTCAAAAAGCTCCCGCACCTGCGTCGAAAGAGACGGCGACTCGTGCCGCAACCGCTTGGCCAAACGCTCACTCTGACGCACCAGAAAACGGTTATTCAACATCGCCAGGGCCTGCAGCGCAGTGACGGACGACTCCCGCTTGGGCGCGTGTTGCGAGGCGTCCGGGCAATCCATCAACTGCATCAGCGGATCAGGCACGGTGCGAAAGACAAACCGATACACGCTACGCCGAAAATTCGCCGGTGAATCAGGGTCAAACCCGACGTAGTCGAGGTTCGGCGTCACGTGCACCCCCTTGCTCATGTTGAAATGACGAGCGGATGGGCCACCCATTTTCAGATCCGCATTTCCGGCCAACTGCAGCAACGAATCACGGTATGATTCCGCGTCGAGCCTCCTCCGGTTCACCCTCCACAGCCAACGGTTGTCCGCATCTCGGCGGGTGTACTCCTCATTGTGCGAGGAGTTCTGCTGATAAACCGAGCTGGTCATGATGGTGCGATGCAGCCACTTCAGCGAACCGCCCCCTGCACGAAATTCAAACGCCAACCAATCCAGTAACTCAGGATGTGATGGACGATCTCCCATGCGACCGAAGTCGTTGGGCGTGCCGACTAGTCCGCGACCAAAGTGATAATGCCAAACGCGATTCACAATCGATCGCCAAGTGAGGACGTTTCGCTCATCCGCCAGCCAGTTGGCCAGGGCTGCCCGACGCTGCTCTTCGTCATCGGGACTGGTAATGGCGAAACGACTTTTCAATGCGTCAACACACCCCAGCGCACCGGGCACCGCCTTTTCGCCCGGTGAATGAATGCTGCCGCGTTGCAAGACATGAACCTCCCTTGGCTTGCCAGCTGGCTTGAAGTTGCCCAACGCTGAAAAATCGCTGGCAACGGCGTACACTTTTGGCCGCTCTCCAAGTGCGGCCACTTCCTTGGCGTTCGCTTCCCTGGAAAAATAAAGTGTCAAAACCTTGATCTGCTCGTTGGTACGCTTGGCCGGCTCAATCGCCAACGCTTGGCCAACATACGGCGGCAGAATCTCGATCAGCGCCGGCTTGGCTGCGTTGGTCACCGACAATCTCGGTCGGCCGATCAGATGACTTCCACCGTGAAGCTGGCGCAACTCGATCTCCATCGTCTCCCCCTTCAGCGCCGTCAACGGCTTTTCAAAAACAAACATGGCACGGTGTGGCTTGGATTCTTCGGGATGAATCCCCCAAGCCGTCTTTAGATCACCGTCAATCGCGTGCCCGACCACCCAGCTCGCTTGGTTAAAATCTGCCTTGGCTTGGGAGATCTTCACCGGCCGGCCAGACACCTTCACCACGATTTCGGACAAATGCAGATTACCGTTCGGCGCACGACCGGGTCCGCCTTTTGGCAGCGACTCATCAGCCAGCACATCGAGTTGAACGGCGGTCACTCCGTCCATCGGCAGCACGGCAGTGAATGTGGCCGTGTCACGCTCCGGCGCTTGGCCTTGCGCAAGAAACGAACCGTCCGGCTTGGTCTCGAACGTCACACCGTCGGTCGATTGAACCTTCGCTCCGTACAAGACCACCCACCCGCCTTGGCCAAGCCGCAATTGCTCTTCGCGATGGGCTGACAATGAATGGTCGGGCAACGGATGTGGTAATTCGCCTCGGTCGAGTTGTGCCTTCACCTTAAGCAACCGCCTGCGCAGCTTGGCCACCTGCCCGTTTGGATCGTAAGGTCGATCCACTTTATCCACGCCGGAAAAAACCGCCTGCAACGAGTAGTAGTCCTCCGTCGACACTGGATCAAACTTGTGGTCGTGACAACGGGCACAGTGAACCGTGGTGCTGACAAAGGTGGACATCACGGTCGCTATCATGTCATCGCGGTCGAGGTACTGCGCGATCTTCTTGTCAATCGTGCCGTCGGAGATTCCCATCTGCGAACTTTCATCCCACGGCCCGGTCGCCAGCATCCCGATGGCGCGAACCACCGACGGTTGATCCGGGAAAAGGACATCACCTGCCACCTGCTCACGAACGAACTGAGCGTATGGCTTGTCCGAGTTAAACGACTCAATCAGGTAATCACGATAAGGCCACGCGTTTTCACGGATGGCATCCTCATCGTGTCCATGGGTCTCGGCATAGTGAACGACATCCATCCAGTGTCGGGCCCATCGTTCCCCGTAGTGGGGACTGCCAAGCATGCGCTCAATGAGATTTGCGTACGCGACCGGGGAGTCATCCTTTACAAAGGCATCCACCTCCCCCGGGCTAGGTGGTAGGCCGGTCAGGTCATACGACGCGCGCCTAATCAGCGAAACACGACCGGCTGGGAGAGACGGTGCAAACCCATGCTGCAGATATCTTACGGCGATGAACCGATCAATCGGATTAGATGCCCAACCGGGAAATTTTGATGCTTCTTCAGGGATTGAGGGCCTTTTTAACGGCTGTAAAGCCCACCACGTCCCGGTGTTCGCCGCCGAAAGCATCAAAACATTTACAAACAATAGCAGGAAACAGCCCAGCCTGACGCGCCCACTCAAATTGATTGATTTCATGTGGCTGCTGAAAGAGCTCATTTAAGTTCCAGTTACACCAAGTCGCTGAAAGCCCGAATAATGGTAACCGCCGTCTTTTTGAGTCAACTGGTTTGTGGCCCAAAACAGAGGGAATTTGAGGGGGATAGGAAAAATGGTCGGAGCGACAGGATTCGAACCTGCGACATCCAGTTCCCAAAACTGGCACTCTACCAAGCTGAGCTACGCTCCGACCGCGCGGTTTGTTTAAGCTAATCGGACCACCACCGCAATCTCGAAATACCCGCCGTCTTGCGGCCTGACCAAACGGCTGGCACGCTGCGGCCGCGCTTGGCTGCGATGAAACCGCTCGACCAATGTTTGCTCTACGGCTTTGTGGACTCGGCCTATCTGGATGGCCGCGACCCGGCCGAACTGTGCCGTCAGCTCTGCGACGGCGGGGCGGACCTTGTGCAACTTCGCGCCAAAGGTTGGCCAATTCTTGACATTGCCCGCTTGGCCAAGCGCCTGAGCCCAGTCACGGCCGAGGCCGGGGTGCGGCTTGTCATCAATGATCATCCGGAGCTTGCTGCCGAGGTCGGCGCGTCTACAGCACACCTCGGCCAGGAGGATTTTTTTGACGCCGGTTATAATGATGTCGATAAGGTGAAGCCGGACGGCTCGACGCTCGAACTTGGCCTAAGCACGCACGCGCCGGAACAGGCTCGGCGCGCCTGCGAGGCCGGGGCGGACTACATCGCGACCGGCCCCGTATTTGCCACGCCGACCAAGCCGGGCCGCCCCCCGGTGACACTCGACTACGTCCGCTGGGCTGCCAAAAATATCGACCGACCTTGGTTTGCGATCGGAGGTATAGATCTCGACAATCTCGACGATATTCTCGCCGCCGGGGCGCGGCGGGTGTGCGTCGTGTCGGCGATTCTGCGGGCGCCGGATGTCGCCGGTGCTTGTCGCCAATTCAAGGATCGCCTACTCTCCGCCGCCCGTTAGCGGGGCGTTCCCCCGTTCAACCCAATTCAAAAAAATGAGCCTGCTTATCTTTGGATCCACCGCGCTGGACTCGATCATCACGCCGAAAAAAAAGAACCCCCGCCTCCTCGGCGGCTCGGGCAGCCACGCTGCTGTTGCGGCTAGTTTTTTCGTCGCACCGAAGCTGATCGGCGTGGTTGGCACCGACTTCCCCCGCAAATATATTTCGCTGCTCGAGCGCCATAAGGTGAACCTCAGGGGGCTGAAGATCCGCGATGGCAAGACGTTCCACTGGGCCGGCGAGTACGAGGTGAACATGAACAACCGGCGCACGCTAAGCACGGAACTGGGCGTGGTCGAGGGCTACTCGCCGGTATTGCCGGCCGCCCATCGCAAGGCGAAGTACATCCTGCTGGCCAACAACCCGCCCGGCGCTCAGGAGGCGATCATCGAGCAACTCGACAAGCCGAAGTTCGTCGTCGCCGACACGATGGATTTGTGGATGAACATCGCGATGAACGATCTGCTGAGTTTGCTCAAGCGCATCGACATGCTCGTGCTCAACGACAGCGAGGCGCGGCAGTTGACCGGCGACGACAACGCAGTCTCCGCCCTACCCAAGCTGCACAAGCTCGGACCGAAATATGTGATCGTGAAGAAGGGCGAACACGGCTCGATCCTCTCGTCGCGCCGGGGCCTGTTCGTCGCGCCGGCGTTCCCCTTGGCCAAGGTCCAAGACCCGACCGGCGCGGGCGACTCGTTCGTCGGCGCGATGGTCGGTTACCTCGCCAAGACCGGCGGCCCGGTCGATGCCAGCATCCGCAAGGCGATTCTGTACGGAAGTGTGGTGGCGTCGTTCTGCTGCGAAGGCTTCGGCCTGAACCGCACCACCAAGACCACCCGATCAGAGATCAACCAGCGTCTGCGCGAGCTGGAAAAAATGACACGCGCCTAAAGCTCGTCCAGCGCCGCAAGCACCTCGGCAGCATGCGTGGCGACTTTCACCTTGGGCCAGATTTTTCTGATAACACCGTCGGCATCGATGAGGAATGTCATCCGCTTGATCCCTAGAAAGGTCCGCCCCATGAACGACTTGTCACCCCACACGCCGTACGCCTCGCAGATCGACTTGTCCTCATCCGCGATCAGCGAGAACGGCAGCCCGAACTTGTCGATGAACTTGTCATGCCGGGCTGCCGAGTCGGCGCTCACGCCCAGCACCACCGCGCCCTTGGCCGTGATCTCGTCGTGCGCATCGCGGAAGCCGCACGCCTCCTTGTTGCAGCCGGGCGTGTTATCTTTCGGATAAAAATAAAGCACGACCGCTTGGCCTCTAAACTGGCTTAGCGACACTTCGCCGCCGCCGTTGGCTGGCGCGGTGAAGCCCGGCGCCGTATCGCCTTCCTTGAGTTTCATCTCCTTCATGCCGGCGGCAGCGTCGGGCCGCGCTTGGCCAAGGTCAATCCCGAGGCGAAAAAACTTGCGGCTCGCCTCTCTTTTCCTTAGCCACGGTTTGTGGCGGAGAACACGAGACAGGCCAAGGCGGCTGAACTGCACCAGCGCAGCGTCGAGTTGTGGCTGGCCGGCAAACGCGCCAACGCCATCGCCGCTTACCGGGAGGCGCTTGCCCTCGAGACCGACGCCATCTCGCTGCAACTCCGCGACACGCTGCCCAACTCATACAGCAATCCCGACGCCACGCCGAACGCACCAATCAATCTGCAGCAGCAAAACGCCTTCGCCGCCTACCGCAACACCGTCCGCCTCACCACCGACGACGCCCGTGCTTGGTTCAACATCGGCCTGACCCATGAGAAGGAAGGTCGAGCCACCGAAGCCGGTCAGGCGTACGTCGAGTCGTTCAAGAGCTACCACCGCACCCACGCCGCCAAGACGCTGCAGACCGGCGGCAAGGCGGCTGTCGAGGTGTGCCGGCGCATGACGGAGATCGACCCCAAGGACGCCAAGGCGTGGATCAACCTCGGCGCAGCACTTGGCCAAGCGGAGCAACAGGACAAGGAGATCGACGCTTATCGCAAAGCCATCAAACTCGCGCCAAATTATGCCGATGCATGGTACAACCTCGGTGTTGCAAAGGCCCGTTGCGAAGAGGATGCCGAGGCGATCCACGCCTACAAACAGGCGCTGCTGCTCTCGCCGAAGTTCGCCAAAGCGTGGTTCAACCTCGGCGTGTTACAGGGCAAGCTCGGCAATCCGCACGGGAAAATTCGCTCCTACCAAAAAGCCGTCGAGGCCGACCCCAACTTCGGCGAAGGATGGCACAACCTCGGCGTGATGCTCAACGCCGTCGGCAAAACTGAAGAGGGCGATGCGGCATTCACGCGGGCGCGCAAGCTGCTCAACCCGAAGTTCCGCATCGCCGAGACGATCGAGTTCAAGTCCGCCACCACGCCGGACGGCGCGCCAACCCAGCCAACCTCAGCCCCTCCAGTGTGAGCAGCGGCTCGACGCGCCGGATCAACGGCAGCTTGGCCGCCATCAGTGACGCATAACCACCCGTCGCCACTACCGGCAGCTTGGCCGCGCCCAGCTCGCGCTTCAGTTGCCGCACCAACTCGGCGATCAATCCGCGATAGCCGTGCACCGCACCGCTGAGCATCGCACCGCGCGTGTTTCTGCCGATGACCGACTCCGGCTCGGCGATTTTGATGCGCGGCAGCAGCGCGGTTTTCTCGTGCAAATAATCGGTCATCGCCGAGAGGCCCGGTGCAATGATCCCGCCAGTGTAGTTGCCCGCCGCATCGACGACATCGAACGTCACCGCCGTGCCGAAATCGACCACCACCACCGGCGCGCCAAACCGCGCGTGCGCCGCGATGGCGTTGGCCAGCCGGTCCGCGCCGATCGTCGCCGACTTCGGGTAGTCAATGCCGATGCCGGTCACCGTCCGCGCCGTGAGCTGCCATGCCGCACACTGCCAGCGCCCGCGCAGAAGCCGCTTGAGCGGCGGGTTGAGCCGGGGCACCACGCTGCAAAACACCGCACCGGTGAGCCGGCCGGCCTTGGCCAAGCGCAGCAATTTGGCGAGCGGCCGCTCCGCTTGGCCAAGCACGAGCGACTCGCTGGCAAACCGGGCATCGGCCACGATGCGCTCGCCGTTGGCCACAGCGGCGTGAGTGTGCGTGTTGCCAATATCGACGAGTAAAACCACGGCGGCATGAGCTACCACACCCCAAGCCAAGTTTGAAGTTTGAACTTGGTTTGCTTGAAACTTTAAACTTGAAACTTGAAGCTCCCTTCCCTGCGTCATGCCGATCAACGACCGCATCCGAGACAAGCTGAGCCAACTCCCGCACAAGCCGGGAGTGTACCTCATGCGCGACCGGTTCGGCACGGTGATCTACGTCGGCAAGGCACGGGCGCTGCGCAAGCGGGTCAGCCAGTATTTCCACCCGTCCCGCCGCCACGGCTGGGACTTGAAACTGGCGGCGTTGATCGAGGCGATCGATGACTTCGACGTGCACGTCGTCAAGAGCGAGCCGGAGGCGCTGCTGCTCGAGGGCAAGCTAATCAAAGAATTCAAGCCGCGCTACAACGTCAGCTTTCGCGACGACAAGAATTTCCTGCTCATCAAGGTGAACCTCAACGACCCTATCCCGCGCTTCACCTTCGCGCGGCTACGGCAGCAGGATGGTGCGAAATATTTCGGGCCATTCGTCAGCGGCGGCGCATGTCGGAGGACGATCACGATGCTGCGCAAAAAATTCAACCTGCGCGGCTGCCGTCCGCTAAATCCAACCGAACGCGACTACAAACATTGCCTCTACGGCCACTTGCAGCACTGCTCCGCGCCGTGCGTCGGCAAGGTAACGCTCGATGAGTACCGGCAAAAGGTCAAAGAGGCGTGCCACTATCTCGAGGGCCAAACCGGCGAGTGGGAAAAGGAACTCAAGGCCAAGATGCAAAATGCCGCCAAGTCGCTTGACTACGAAAAAGCCGCACGCTACCGCGACATGATCAGCGACCTGCGTGAGACCACCCGCAAGTCTCGCAAGTTCACCCGCATGCCGGTGAAGCTACCGGGCGCGATCGATCCCGGACGCGACCTCGCCGCGCTTGGCAAGGCACTTGGGCTCGCCGCGCCCCCCAAGCGCATCGAGGGGTTCGACATCTCGAACATAAGCGGCACGTTCATGGTCGCATCGATGGTTAGTTTCTTGGTCGGCAAACCGGACCGCGCGCAGTACCGGCGGTTCCGCATGAAGAGCGTCTTGGCGCAGGACGACTTTGCCTGTATGGCTGAGACGGTGCGACGTCGCTACACTCGGCTTCGGAGCGAGGCGCGCCCGATGCCAGACCTAATTCTGATCGACGGCGGCAAGGGGCAACTTGGCATGGCGTGCCGCGAGTTGGCAAAACTCGATCTTGCGCACGTGCCGGTGATCGGCTTGGCAAAGGAGTTCGAGGAAATTTACCAACCGGGCGAAAGAACGCCACTCCGGCTTGGCCTCGACAGCGGCGCGCTGAAGTTGCTACAGCGCGTGCGCGACGAGTCGCACCGGTTCGCCAACACATACAACGCTGAGCTGCGATTGAAGAAAATCTCCGAAAGCATTCTCGATGAATTGCCGGGGATCGGTAGCAGTCGCAAGGCTGCGCTGCTCAAGAAATTTGGCTCTGTGCAACAGCTACGAAAAGCCAGCATCAAGGATATTCAGCAAGTGCCCGGCTTCGGCAAAAAATCAGCCGAGGCGCTGAAGGCTTTTTTGAGAACGCGACCGAGGAGTGGCAAGTCGGTCTAATTCTTCCGGGGGCCAGTGGTGGTTTGGAATTTTGGAACTGACTCGGCGATGAACCTGGCCATCTTGTCGAAGGTCGCGTCCTCGTCGCCCGGATTGCAGATCGCGAAGTATGTCACGTAAGCCCAGCGCTGCAGCACGCCTTCGCTAAGCAGTCCCTTGGTCATCATCCACATCCGGTCAAGATGGTGAGTCGCCAGCTTGCCGTCGGCGACAAACCAATAAATATAAACGCCCCGCACAGGCACCTCACGTCCGTTGCGGTCTAGAGCCGTTTTCGAGGTCGTCAATTTCATGACCTGTAGGTCGTAGATGTGCGGTTGCTGGATCGGAATGGTGACCACTTCGCGCAGGTCGATCGTGAATCCCTGCCCCGGTAGGCAATACTCCGGCTTGTGAATCGAGGTACGGTCCTGCCCCATGAGTACCACACTGCTCTCGATCCAGGTTTTGTCCTGGAACGAGTAGCGGCGCCGACCATACGTAGTGTCACTCGGCAGCCAGTCGAGCTCCAGCTTGGTGACCGGTGTTGGCTTGGAAGTGCAGTCAAAAACCCGCGCCGGCAACGCAACAGCATTCGTGCGGACGACTTGGCCCTCTTCGTTGTGCAACTCAATTGCAGCCAGGCGAAGTCCTGGATCGCCAAGCGCCTGGCCGGCTAAGCTGAGCCGTGCCAAAAACAGTGCCGACGCCCCGACTAGTAGTAGAAAAACCGCGAGGATGATTTTGCCCTGTTTACTCACCGGCCACCTCCGTTGCCGGCTCGGGCCGCTCGTCCTCCTTGATTACTCTGCCGAGAATAAGCACACCAACGAACGCCGGCACATACGGCAGCAGACTAAGGATTCCGTTGTCATGGACGAAGTTTCCGGCAGCCTGTCCGGCTCCCGGCTGGGCCGACTCTGCCACTTCGGCGGCGAGGATGATCAGCGACAGCCGAAAGACATTCCCCGCCACCGCCAGCGGAAAGGCCGAAAGGATGATTATCGCCGTTTTCCAACGCGTGCAAAAGGCGACGAACCCGTAAATGGCAAACAACGCCAGCGTCCCCGTCAGGCTTCGAATGCCGCTGCAAGCGGCCGCGACCTCGTAGGCGTAGCGGCGCTTGGAGTCAAAAATCTGCACGCCTTCCTGAATGATGTCGACGCCGAGCAGCGTGCCGCAAATCCACCCCGTGACGTCCGACACCAAGTGTCGCAGCGGCACGGTGACGAAGTCGGCCATCGTCCCGAGCGGCACGGCGAACGCAAACAGGAAGACGGGAAAGAAACTGGCCCGCAACCAGGCCGGCCCCCAAACTAGACCAGTCAGCGCGTACACACCAAAATAAAATCCGACAATCGAGATGCGTGTCTGCTGGATGACGTAGCCGAGCAGATGCACCGCCAACGCACAGGCCACCAGCACCATCGCTGGCCACCAGTTGCGCTTGGGTGCGGCGAGCAGTTCGTCGCGTTTCCAGTAGCACAGGCCCAGCACGATCAGCGGGATGATGTAGCCCAGTTCGTCGTCCTTCGAGCTTCCGTAGGCGTAGTTCATCCAGCCGTAAAGTGAAGGCGTATCG
>JABGZB010000254.1 GCA_018674955.1 Verrucomicrobiota bacterium
AAATCATTTAAATCTAAAGCGAACTGATTCTCATATTTCAAACGAACTCGATCCACTCTGCATCGCACAACCTTTTCAATCACGTGTGAATACTCCCCATAGGTTGGATCGAGGATTAACACCTTTGAAGACTGCTTTAGCCATAGTCTAAATGCTCTAAAAATCAGATCAGAGGAACCTGCCCCGGGAAGTACGTTACAAGGTTTTACGCCTCGAGCACTTGCCACCTTTGAAAGAAAACCTTCGCAACCAGTTGGTGGGGATGTTCCCAGCAACCAGGGCAGGTTTTTATTTATTGCAGTGATGATTTTCGGTGAAGGAGGGAACCAGGCATCCAGAACATCCGCATTAACAATTGAATTCTTTCGGTCCAAATGATCAAAGCAATTGCCAATCGCTTTAAAAAAAGCGCCGCCATGAAAACAGGGAACTGGGGGGTTAATCGAAACGGGAAGTTGCCAATCTGTTTGATCAAAAATTTTATTAAGTGTTTTCTCTTGCTCCTTGGACTTGGATCGGAGTTGCGAAACAGTTCCGAGCAAAAGATCATATGTTAATGCACCTGATTGAGTTGAAAGCCCAGACGATTGAAAACCCAATCTCTTATACATTTTGGAGATTCCGCGATGCCCAATAATAACAATCTGCTTGCCGCCGTGAGACTCCACCCACCTGAGAGCTCCGTACATTAACAACCCCGTAATAACACTCCCTCGGTGTTTTTTAAAAACAGTTAAGAGACGAGTTTCCCAGACAGATTCATCAATTGTAAAAGGAAGGTCGCTTCGTTTAAAATATTTATCAATTGAAAACGTTTGTTTGTTCGGTGGCGTCAAGCTGATAAATCCCGCCAATTCTCCTTTAGCACAAACCACAATGTTTATATTATAAGCATCGAGAGAATCCCCTAACCGCTCAAGTCGGTTCGTTTCATGCTGCCTCAATTCAACGGCGTAAATATCGTGACGGTGAAATGCCAATTCATCATCTTGCTCTTTCGTAGATATGCTTATCTGGTGTCGATGATTCATTAAACTACTTTTTTACCAGAACTCCCTTCCTGCAACTTTAGTCTTTTTGGTTTTTATTTATACTGCTTAGAGGAAAGCCCTGCGTTGAAGCAGGAGTGTATCAAGGAGTTCGAAGTACCGTACATTGATAAAATCAATGGTAGCATTGAGTGAATCAATACTCACCCCGCCAACAGCCCGGCTGCAATTGTTGGGAGCAGCAGGTTCTTCAATACTAAACGGTTACTTTGCGAGTTAGAGCCGGTAGGAAAGTTCCTCATTACCAAATTGCGTTTATGATTTACTCCTTCTCTCTATTTATCCTATTGGCTGAACGTTTTTGTGCAAACAGCCATTTCATAAACTCTGTCTCCCCATCACAATGACCGCTGCTAAGTTGGGTGCTGCCATTGTCACCGCCAGTAATCATTTTTTTGGCAACGCCATGTTTGTCACCAGTCCAGGTAGTAAACTTCATGTTTCCACCCAATTTTTTCATCTCAGCGAAAAGTTTCTGATCACGCTCAATCGGACAAACCTTATCCTTGTCCCCGTGAAAGGCCCATATCGGGAGATTCTTAATCAGTGAGGCATCGATAAACTCTTCGGTCTTGGGCCGGCCGGCCCCGGCCGAAGGCGCTGCCGCTGCAAAATAACCGGGATCAATTTGTATGAGGATATACGTCCCATGCCCTCCCATTGAATGCCCGAGGATATAGATCCTGTCCTTATCAGCTGACGGCAATGCCGCGATGACATCTTTGATGTTCTTGAGGTCCACGGCATCCCATAGACGGGTTGTTTGGGGGGCAAGCACATAGCTGGGGTAATCGGAACGCCTCTGCTCTTGGGCAAGAAGTTTGTTCCAATCGCGCAGTTGTTTCCGGTTATCCGCCCCTCTGCCGCCTGCACCATGTAATGAAACAATAACCGGGTAGCGCTTGCTTGAATCGAAAGTCATTGGTTTCATGAGACGGTATAAAATTTTGCCATCGACGTGAGGTTCATAGAGGTCGGCCCAGTTTTCTGAAACCTTCCCGACTGGATCAGGCAGCTGATCCGGGGGTTCCTTGCTTTGCCTGCTGTAGAGTATGTTATACACCTCCTTTGGCGAGCGGGTTTGACCATTGCTCTCGTTAAACCATGGCGAACCACCAGTGAAGACTCGGTCGACCGGAATCTTCTTTCCGCCCTTTAACCACTCCTCAAAGGTGGGGGTAGCGGCGTTGACAGGAAAGTTAATAACAGCCAGTAAGAGGGCTGCGATTGTTGTGAGTAGGAGGTGTTTCATTTGCCAGTAGCTTCCCCGTTTTCAGATTCTTCCTGCAGATACTCTAGGGGCTGATACCACTTAGCGACCGGCACATAGATCACTGCGGATACAAAGATCAATCCCGCCCAAAACCACAGCTCCTGAGTCATGCTGAGCCTTGAAAAACCCGTTTCATTCGTTAGTGCCCATGTTACGCCTGATGTGAGGAAGTTGCCCAACGATACCGTGAGCAGGAACAGTGACAAAATGAATGACTTCATCTGCCGAGGTGCTTGAGTGTAGGCAAATTCAAGGCCCGTGATTGACACCATTACCTCTGCGGAGGTGAGAAATGCGCAGGCAAAGATTTGCCAGCCCATGTGGGGAGTGTTGCCGGCGTCCACAGACATCTGTACCACGGCCACCATGCTGAAGGCCGCGCTCATGGTGAAGAGACCGATACCAATTTTACGCAGCGGGGATAATGGAAACACCCGATCAATCAGAGGATATATGCCGTAATTGAAAACCGGAATCAGTAGCAGAATAAAAAGCGGATTGAACACCGCAGAGATTTGCGCTGGCAGTAATTCCTGCCCGCCGATCAACGGCATGCCATCGGGTATCATGCGATCCAAACTTTTAGCCTGAATTAGCCATGTGGTTCCGATCTGATCGAACAGTGACCAGAACACGATTATGAATGCAAACACCACACAGATTCGTCCGATCGCTTTTTTGCCTTCGTCAGAAAAAGTCTCTGCGAAATATTCTTTCATTCCGCGTGCTGGGATATGCACAAACTTGTTGCGCCCCATCCAAAACACCCCCGTTGCCAGTGCCATTAGTATACCGGGCAACCCGAATGCGTAATGGGCCCCGAAGAGTACTTCGTTTGGCCCTTTTTCGCCCACCAGCCATTGAACGCTTGGATAAAGCTTTGCGCCCATACCTTCACCAGCGATGGCTTCCAGGAGGAATGGCGTCAGCATCCCACTGAGAAACGCACCAAGATTAATCGAAAAGTAAAACCAGCCGAACACCTTGCTTAACAAATGCCCGTTCGATTTTCCGAATTGATCGCCCACATGCGCCGACACGCAGGGCTTAATGCCTCCTGATCCTATGGCAATGAGGATTAATCCAGCAAATAACCACCCTTTGGTGTCTCCCATCACTCCCATGAAAGCCAGAGACGCGTGACCTGCACAATACACTATGGAAAGCGTGATAATGGTGCGGTATTTGCCCCAGATGGAATCTGAAATCAGCGCGCCAATCACCGGGAAAAAATAGGCCGAAGCCACGAACATATGCACCCAGCCCTTGGCTTCTTGATCGGTGAAAGTGTCAAGACGGCCATCGGGTTGCATGAGGTAGGTGGTCAAGAAGACGAACAACACCGTGCGCATTCCATAGAAGGAAAACCGCTCCGCCGCCTCGTTGCCGATGATGTAAGGGATGCCCTTGGGCATACCCGTACTCTTCACTGGTGAGGTCAAATAGGGCGTTTGGGCCATGGCCAGAAACCTTGGCGAAGCGACTGTATGCTGGCGAGGCAAAAGCGCAAAATGGACTTGAACGTACCTTGGATCAACTGGCATTGAACCGGTGATTACGTTGCGCTTGGGACAATCGGGATGGGACGCGTGTCTAAACAAAAAAAAGACCGGCGATTGATCGCCGGTCTTTGGTTTAAAGGGGTGAGGCTGGGCTTAAGCCAGCGCCTTTTTGGTGGTTTTGATGATGGCGGCCGCGATTTTGTAAGGGTCTCCGTTGGACGCTGGGCGACGGTCTTCCAATCGACCTTTCCAGTCATTATCCACAGTTCCAATCGGAACGCGGATGGAGGCGCCACGGTCGGAAACTCCGTAGGAGAACTGGTCGATCGCCTGGGTCTCGTGCAGCCCGGTCAGGCGTTGGTCGTTGTCGGCACCGTACACTTCGATGTGCTCATGGATGTTGTTGCCGAATTCCTCACAAATCTTGTTCATGAGAGGCTCGCCGCCCTGATCGCGCATGGCTCCGTTGGAGAAGTTGGCGTGCATGCCGGAGCCGTTCCAGTCGCCCTTGATCGGTTTTGGCTCCAGGTTCACCGAGACGCCGTAACGCTCGCCAATGCGCTCGAGCAGGTATCGTGCAACCCACATTTCGTCGCCGGATCGGGCAGCGCCCTTGGCGAAAACCTGGTACTCCCATTGGCCCATCATCACCTCGGCGTTGATACCCTCGACATTGATGCCTGCATCGAGGCAGATTTGCAAATGCTCATCGACGATGTCCCGACCGATTGCGTTGGCAGCACCGACGGAGGTGTAGAAAGGACCCTGCGGGCCAGGGAAACCGCCTTTCGGGAAACCAAGCGGTAGATCGGTGTCGGTGTCCCACAAGACGTATTCCTGCTCGAAGCCGAACCAAAAATCGTCGTCGTCGTCGTCGATAGTGGCGCGTCCGTTGGATTCATGCGCGGTGCCGTCGGCGTTGAGAACTTCGCACATGACGAGCCAGTTGTCGGTGCCGATTTTGTCGGGATCCGGAAACAGGGCAACCGGCTTGAGGAGGCAATCGGAGTCGTTACCTTCAGCCTGTTCGGTCGATGAGCCGTCAAATGACCAGACGTCGCAGTCTTCCAATGTTCCACCAAAATCAGTCTCGACTTTGGTCTTGCTTCGCAGGCTTTGGGTTGGCTTATAGCCGTCCAGCCAGATGTATTCTAGTTTTGCTTTACTCATGTTATTAGGGATAAAAATTACTCCATGCCACCAGAGACCGTGTTGGGCGACAAAACAAGGCCCTGTTCAAGGCCCTTGCCCATTAGGGGTGCTTATGAGATGGATTATCAAGTTTTTTTTGCTGTCGTTCACTGCATCATCCGATTGCGATTGCGTTCAATGCGCTATCCGGCTCGGCCAAGCTTGCCGACAATCGCTTGGCAAGCGCAATTATAATGCCAACAAGTGGGCAAGCCTTTGCCAAGCGCTTTGGTGATGGCACTTTATGTCGGTAAACGTTGTTCATCTAATGCGAAAGAAATCCGCCGAAAGCCAGATGCTTGTGTTGCGTCATTCTGGTCTGAAGGAACAAAAAGAAACAATTTGGAAAAAAAGATATCACTCACGGGAGGAGGTGTTCGCATGAAGGTTCCCTTTTTTGATGCGCATAAGTCTTTGTGGCACTGTTCATTAATCACATTAAAAACAATTAAAATAAACTATAATGGCATTTTTTTTGCTTTTAACCTATTGGTTTTGAGTTAGTTAAGTTTTTAAAGCACCTATTCGTCGGCTCAGGTGAGCCTGCTGGCCCGAGGGCAAAAAACAATTAAATTATCAATGAAGAGAGTCATTTGCGTTCTATCGTTATTGGCAGGCCTATGCCTGATCCCATCCACAGCTTTGGCCCAAGGGGCGGAGGCTGCCGTTAATCAGGCCAACACGGCTTGGATTCTTATGGCTACGGCGTTGGTGTTGTTTATGACCATCCCGGGGTTATCTTTATTTTACGCCGGGTTGGTGAGGCGCAAAAACGTTCTTTCGGTGTTGATGCACTGTTTCATGATCACGGCGGTGATGTCGGTGTTGTGGTTGGTGTGCGGATATTCGTTGGCGTTTGGCGAGGCCAATCCTTACTGCGGCGGCTTGGCCAAGTTGTTCGCTGGTGGAGTGGACGCCAGTTCGGCTTGGGGCGACTCGGGTAAGGCGATACCGGAGTATCTCTTCATGGCGTTTCAGATGACCTTTTTTATCATCACGCCGGCGTTGATGGTGGGGGCGTTTGTGGAGCGAATGAAGTTTTCGGCGATGATTTTGTTTGCGACGCTCTGGGCGATTTTGGTGTATGCGCCAGTCTGCCACTGGGTTTGGGAAGAGAGCGGTTTTATGTATAAGTGGGGCACGAAGGACTTAGCTGGTGGCATTGTGGTGCATATCACGGCCGGTATAGGTGCTTTGGTGGCCTGCATCATGGTGGGGCCGCGCAAGGGGTACAGATCGGCCCAGTTCCAGCCGCACAATTTACCCATGTGCGTTATGGGGACAGGGATGCTATGGGTTGGTTGGTTTGGCTTTAATGCTGGCAGCGGTCTAGTTGCCAATGGTGATGCGGCCCAGACTTTGTTGGTCACTCATATTTCCGCCGCAACGGCGACGATCGTGTGGTCTTTGGCCGAAAAGGTAAAACACGGAAAGGCCAGTGTGTTGGGCGCGGTGACTGGATCGATCGCCGGTTTGGCGGCGATCACACCGGCATCGGGGGATGTTGGCCCGATTGGTGGCTTGGTTATTGGTGCTACAGCCGGTTTCATTTGCTGGATCGCCTCGACTACAGTGAAGTCCAAGTTTGGTTACGATGATTCGCTCGATGTTGTCGGCGTACATGGCGTGGGCGGAATTGTCGGAACATTGATGGTGGCGTTTTTTGCTTCAACAACGTTGGGCGGCAAGGGGATCATTTCCACTCCGGATGCGGAGACGTACAGCATAGCTGCACAATTCCTAGTTCAGCTTCAAGCCTCGGCAATCGTCATCGTCTACACCTTGATTGTGTCGGTGATCATTCTGTATCTCGTGAAGGCCATCTGCGGGGGGAGTCTTCGGGCTTCTGAGAGCGAGGAAGAGGAGGGCTTGGATCTCACCGCTCACGGCGAGTCGGCTTACAACAACTGAACTGGCAGCTACTTGGCCAAGCGCGATTCGGCTTGATTGATTTGGCGGCGGGGCGGATAACATCGCGCGCCGTTTCCGCTTGGCAACGGGCAAAGACATGAAGCAACAAACCATCGTCACGCTGGATCTTGAGGGGGTGCTGGTCCCGGAGATTTGGATCGCTTTCGCCGAGAAAACCGGGATCGAGCAGCTCAAACTGACGACGCGCGATATCCCGGACTACGATGAGTTGATGGCCGGTCGCTTGACCATCCTCGCCGAGAATGGACTCAAGCTGGCGGATATCCGGGAAGTGATCGGCACACTCGCGCCGCTGGAGGGGGCGGGGGCGTTCCTTGATGAGCTGCGCGCGATCACACAGGTGGTCATCCTGTCGGACACGTTCGAGGAGTTCGCAGGGCCGCTGATGCGGCAATTGACTTGGCCGACGATATTGTGCCACCAACTCGAGATTGATGGCGAAGGGCGTGTGGCCAGCTACCGATTGCGGCAGCCGGATCAAAAACGAGAGGCAGTGGCGGCGTTTCAAGGGCTGAATTACAGGGTGATCGCTGCTGGCGACTCGTACAACGACACGACCATGCTGGGCGAGGCCGATGTCGGGTTTCTGTTCCGGGCACCGGACAGCGTGAAGGCGGAGTTCCCGCAGTTCGCCTCTGCCGAGGAGTACGGCGAGTTGATGGCCATGATCCGTGGCGAGTTGGAGGCGTGATCTTGTCCAAGTTTGTACTCAGGTTTTTCAGACTTGGTGAAGTGTATTTTTGCCTTGGTGTGGATAATCGTTTGACACGTCTAGAAAGATAGCTACTTTTGCCGACGTCGTTCCCGTTCTTGGGGGTGGTTGGGGCATAATTATTAAAAAATTCTCGATGAGCGAGACAACTGTTTCGGAGGCCAACAATGGGAGCCATTCCCAAGCCTCCAATATTTCCGAGGTGACGATTCGCCTCGCAGGTAACTCCCAGGACGGTATTCAGTCCATCGGCGGGTTTTTGGCGCGATTGGCCGGGCGGAGTGAGCGGGAGGTCATGACCATGATGACGATCCCATCGACAATCTCCGGTGGGGCGTCCATTTTTCAGGTGCGCCTTGGCTCCGGTGAGGTGCTAAGCCCCGGTGACAAGGCCGACGTGCTGTTCGCCTTTTACCAGCACTCTTACGACAATCACGTCAACAATCTGGCGAAAGATGGCATGCTGGTTTACGACAGCGACCATGTCGAACCGCATGAAGAGTGGCTGACTAAGTATCGGCACATCGGTATCCCCATTTCCAGCCTGACCGTTGAGGCGATCGGCGGCACGGCACGTGACAAGGGCAAGAACCTTTACGCGCTCGGCTTGATCGGCCGGATGTTCAGTCTCGATACGGCGAAACTCGAGCGCCTAATTAATGAGCGGTTCGGAGGCAAGGGCGAAAGCATCGTGAAAACGGCGATGGACGCTTTCCAATCCGGTTATCGTTATCATTCCGACGACATCTCAAATCTGTTTCGCTTAGCCCAGGGGGGTGCGGAGCGCTCAAACCAAGTCGTGATGTCTGGCAATGAGGCGATCGGCTACGGGCTGATCGCAGCCGGGGTTCGTTTTGGCGCCGGTTACCCGATCACACCGTGGTCGGACATTATGGAGTTACTCCGGCGCGAGTTGCCCAAATACGGCGGATCGTTTATCCAATGCGAGGATGAGATCGCCTCCGTTTCGATGGCGATCGGCGCGAGCTACGGGGGGCATGTGGGGGTCACCGGCTCTAGCGGGCCGGGCATCTCGCTCAAGACCGAGGCGATCGGCTGGGCAGTCATGGCGGAGATTCCGCTGGTGGTGATTGACGTGCAGCGCGGCGGGCCTTCCACCGGGTTGCCGACCGATGTCGAGCAGTCCGACCTTAACATCGCCTTGTACGGTGGCCACGGCGACTCGCCCCGCGTGGTGTTGGCCGCCTCCGACGTGGAGGATTGTTTTTATACCGCCATTGAGGCGGTGAATATTGCGCGCAAATACAGCGTCCCCGTGTTTTTGCTGAGCGACCAGGCCATAGCCACTCGCATTGAGGCATTCAACGAGCCGGATCTGAAAACGATTTGCAAGGATGTTGAATTGGACTTAAGCCCCGTGGCGTCGCACAAGCCGTATGACTTGTCGTCCGGAGACGGGCTCAGCCAACACCGGGCTCCTGGCACGCGGATTGAAGATGGCCGTTATCCCGTGGTGACCGGTCTGGAGCATGACGAGTCGGGGCATCCGAGCGGTGATGCGGTGAACCATATCGCGATGACAAAAAAACGCCGCAACAAGCTCAAAACACTTGCGGATGAGTTGCCCGTCCCGGAGGTGTGCGGGCCGGACTCCGGCGATGTGCTGTTGGTGGGCTGGGGGTCAACAAAGGGGCCTCTCCTCGAGGCGGTGGAGCAACTCACCAATGAGGGCTACACCTTGTCCTCGATGCACATCAAGCACATCAACCCGTTGCCGACCAGCTTGGAGGACATCCTTCCGCGATTCAAATCGGTCTATATCGTCGAGATGAACGACGGCGGCGTTTACGGCTACGGCCAGTTGGCCGGCGTGCTCCGCGCCCGGTATGCCGATTCGCGCATCAAGGGTATCAACAAGACCGCCGCCCGCCGTTGGAAAGTTTCGGAAATCATCGAGCGAGTGAAGGCACGTTTGGAAGAAGAAACCGCCGCAGCCTGATACAATTTTAACAAGATGAGTGACAGCGCAACAATGGAGCGACCTCCGCAGGACGCCGAGGAACGCCAACCAGTGACCAAAAAAGAGATCACCGCCGATAACCCGACCTGGTGCCCGGGCTGCGGTGATTTTTCCGTGCTCTCCATCTACTACAAGCTGATCCAGAAGAGGAACATCCCACACGAGAACGTGACCACCGTGGCCGGCATCGGCTGCTCCAGCCGGTTCCCGTACTTTGTGCAGGCGCACGGCGTGCATTACATTCATGGTCGCGCGTTGTCTTTCGCCAGCGGACTCTCCCTTTCGCGGCCTGACCTGCACGTGTTCACCTTCGGCGGCGACGGCGACGCCTTCTCCATCGGCGGCAACCACTTTGTCCACACCGCACGCAAAAACGTCAAGATGACCTACGTGGTCATGGACAATTTCGTTTACGGCCTGACCAAGAAACAAACCTCACCCACCTCGCCGATTGGCTTTAAGAGCAAGACCGACAACTGGGGCGCATTCGATCAGCCGATCAACCCGATGAAGCTCGCCATCTCGGCCGGGGCGACGTTTGTGGCCCGCACGTCGCACACGAATCCCAAGCACCTTCTCGAGATGATGGAAGCTGCGATGGATCACGACGGCTTCAGTTTCATCGAGTGCCTGAGCGAGTGCACCGAGTTTTTCGCTGGCGCGTTTGACAACTCCAACCCCCGCAAGGGAGGCGAGTTCAAACTCATGCCGGAGGATCACGACCCTACCGACGAGGCATCGGCGTACGCCTTGGCCGGCGAGGATTTTCCCGGCCGGTTTGGCATTTTCTACCAGATTCAGCGGTCGACCAAGAATGCGCTCGAGGCCAGCGTCATCGAAGCCGCCCAGGACAAGTTCCAGGGCAAGCCGGATTCGGAGGTTCTCCAGGCCACCTTCAACCGGATGAAGTAACGCTTCGCCAGGCGGTTGGCCAAGCTTGCCCTTGCGCGCTACTTACCTCGATATTGGCGGTCCAAAGATGGAGATCGAACTCATCACTACCGGCACCGAGCTGCTGCTTGGTCGAGTACTAAACACCCACCAACAGTGGATTGGCCAACGCCTCGCCGACAGCGGCTACACTCTCTCACGGCAGGTCACCGTGCCGGACACTGGCCAAGCGATCCGCGAGGCGGTGCAAACCGCGCTTGGCCGCGCCCGACTAGTCATCACCACTGGTGGGCTTGGCCCGACGTCTGACGACATCACGCGCGGGTTGATCGCCGATTTGCTGGCCCGGCCGGTTGGCCGTGACGAGTCGATCGTTTCGCACATCGAGAGCTTTTTCGCGCGCCGCAACCGCCCCATACCGGAGTCGGTGCTGGTACAGGCGCAGGTCCCAAAAGGCGCGGTGGTGATTCCCAACGAACACGGCACCGCCCCCGGTCTGGCCATCGAGGTGTCGCCGAATACGTTTCACGAAACAGGCATACCGGCTTGGCTGCTGATGTTGCCGGGGCCACCGAGAGAGCTGCGCCCGATGGTCGAAGACCGGGCGTTGCCGTTCATTAAAAAACACCTGTCACTCGAGCAATCGTTTCATTGCCGGACACTTCGCAGCCTTGGTATCGGCGAGTCGATGGTGGAGGAGGTGCTGCTCGGTCAACTCAAGCCGCTGATGGATCGCGGGCTCGACCTTGGCTTTTGCGCGCGCACCGGGCAGGTGGACATCCGGCTCAGTGGGAGTGGCCCGGAAATACCGGCCCTCATCGTCGAGGCTGAGGCAACGATCCGCGCGGCGATCGACAAGCAAATCTATGGCACCGACGACGAGACGATTGAACAGGTGGTGGTTGGGCGCCTGATCGCCACTGGCGAGACATTGGCCGTCGCCGAGTCGTGCACAGGTGGTTTGCTCGGGCACCTCATTACCAATGTGTCCGGTGCGTCAACCATCTTCGCCGGCGGCATGCTGACGTACAGCAACGAGATGAAGCAGATACTGCTCGGCGTGAACGAGTCAACCCTGGCGCAGCACGGCGCGGTGAGCAAAGAGGTGGCCGTCGAGATGGCCGAGGGCGCTCTCGCGGTGAGTGGGGCTGACCATGCCCTGTCTGTCACTGGTATCGCCGGGCCGGACGGCGGCACGGCGGACAAGCCGGTCGGTACTGTTTGGCTGGGCTTGGCATCGAAAGACAGCCGGCCGCTGGCGATTCGAAAATTCCACCCTTACGACCGCGAGACGTTCAAGCAGGCGACGGTGCATCAGGCATTGGAGATACTGCGACGCCGGTTGCAAAATACCGGCTGAAAAACGAAGTGAATATTTAGCCAGCGCCGTTGTCGCCGATGGCTTCCACCGGGCAGCCTTCCATCGCCTCTTGGCACTGTACCTCCTCCTCCTCGTTATCGGGTTGTTTGTTGACAAAGGAATATCCCCCGTCGTCGTTGCGGGTGAAGCAGGATGGTGCAGTCTCACGGCAGAGATCACAGTCGATGCACTGTTCATCCACAAAAAACTTGCCAGTGATGTTGTCCTCGTATTTGTCTTCGATTTCAGCCATGTCGCGATAAGTTACGCGCGCTCT
>JABGZB010000255.1 GCA_018674955.1 Verrucomicrobiota bacterium
AGCACGTCGTCGGCCGTGCGCTCGCCGGAGCCGTGAAACCAGCAGGCCAGCAGGTCGCCGTTGGGGCACTGCACGATGCTGCTCGAGTGTGTGTGTTTTACACCGGGTGGAAAAATATCGGTGCTGATGAAGAGGGGCTCGGCGTTGGCCAATGGGAGAACACCCCATGACGATACGGCGAACAGAGCGATTTTAAAAACGAACTGGGAGGAAATCATTTTTCTGGTTCAGGGGATGGGGGCAGGTTGGTTGGTCAGGTGGCGCTGGATGCGGCGTAGATCGGGGATGGCTTCGTCGCGGGGTTTGCCGCGCATGAATGGGTGGGTAGATTGCCAACCCCAGCGCTCGGCGTGGCCGTCGGCGAAGCTCATGACGGCGCCGTTGCCGTACTCGCCAAATGGCTGCCGGTCAGGCTCGGGCGGCAGCCAGCCGTGGCGCTTGGCCGGGCCGTCGCCCCACTTGATTTGCGGGTAGTAGCGCAGGCCAATGTTGCCGTCGTTTATGCTGAAGGCGTCCTCGTCCATGAACACAAGCGAGCCGGACGGCCCGGGGTTGCGGATGTCCGAGAACTTCTGGCCGTGTTTGCCCATCTTGTCAACGATGGAGCAGGAGCGTGTCCGGGGATACTCGCGTCCCTGGTACACGGCCTTGCCTCGGTCTGCCGGGCAACGGTAGATGGCTGCGGTGTCGTTGTACTTGAACAGGATGCCGTTGCGGATGTTGAAGTCGGTGATGTCGCGCTTGGCATTGCCGAGAATCCAGGAACCCCTGAGGCTGATCCACGCGCCGCCGCCACCCGAATTGTGGTTGGGAGGGAGGACGTTGTCGTTGTCGTCGGTGTACATTTGCCAGCACAGTTGCAACTGCTTGAAGTTGCTGATGCAGGTGATGTCGTACGCCTTCGCCTTGGCCTTGGCAAGTGCAGGGAGGAGCAAGGCGGCGAGGATGGCAATGATGGCGATCACCACCAGCAACTCGATCAAGGTGAAGCCCGCAAATGCCCGCGCCGGCCTGCTGTTTTTCTGCCTCAACTTCATTAACCGTTTGTCTCCATGGAAAAAAGAGGCGGGCATGACTGCCCGCCTCCACCCCTTTTCTACTACTAATCCAAAGTGTATAGGGTCATTACTTCCTCACGGCCCGGCCAAACTGCTTGGCTTGATCCGGAGTCAGGGTCATCGGGCTGCTACTGTCATCGGCCACATCACCCCACGGGCCGTTGACGCTGCCCGCTGCCTGCAGGGTGCCGATCCATTCGATCACGACCTTGCCGCCGTCGCGCCGGATGCTGATGGAGGGCACCTTCAACTCGGCCTCAACGATCTCGTACCAAGCCTTGATTGCCATGGAATCTTTGGAGTCATTGATTAGGTGCTTGGCGCGATCCTTAACTGTAAACAATTCCAATTGGAGACCGGGGGCCTTGTTGTGTCTGCTTTGGAACCAAAGGACACGGATGGGATACATCCCCGCCTCGGTGACGACGATGTTCACGTATTGATCCAATGGAAAGTAGGTCGGAACCAGTTTAAGCGGCACGTCATCGTCGGTGCCAAGAATATTGTCCTCTCCGGGAAGCATCGTTGAGTTGTCAAATGTTCCGATCAAGATGCCGTCGGGCCCGGTGCCGCCACTGACTTTCCAACCGCCTTCACCGTTCATGCCGATTTTGTGTGCACCGGCCTCGAGTTCCAGCCAAGCGGCAATTTCGATTACGACGCCGTCGTGCACTTCGTTCCAGCCTGGCAGATAGGGGAAAGGTTTGTCTTCATGGCCCAGCCCGGCGCGGAAGTTGCCCGCTTCACCTGGTGCCTGCTCGAACCAGTTGACAACTTCCACTGGTTCATAGACAACGACGAACTCCTCATCGGCATCCTCGTGGGCCTCATTGACGTAGGGCACATCCTCATCCTCGTAGTCCGGATCCAACATTTTTCCGGCCAATTGTTTCTCGGCGAGATCCGCCTTGTTTTCATGCAGGCTGTCAAGGAATGTGGTGGCCGAGCTGATCTGCGTCACGCCGGCCATCAGGCCCCGCTTGCTTTGGCTTTCCACGATGGCGGGAACACGGAGATCGGCTGGCAGCAACGTGTAGGATCCGACGTTGACCACGAAGTCTTTGGACTGAGTTGCGCCGCCTGCATTCAGCGTGAGGCTGACGGTGAGCACGGCGTCTTGTGCCACCAATGAGGGGTTCACCCCGGCGATCAGGGTCACACCATTTGCCTGTGACACGTCCGCTTCGACGGATGCACCATCCACGGACACGGATATACTAGTGGCATCGACTTTCGTGTCGCCGTCATCTTTGATTTGAATTTCAAAGCTGAATGCGTTGCCGGTGAAATAGGTCTCCAGTGTCATGTCTACTGCAGAATCCTGACTCAGGGTTAGGGTGGTGGACTCAACGAAATCCACGGCCCAGCCGTCGCTGGCGCCTTCCTGAAATGCGGAGAAGCCAACCGATTGGCCAAGCGTCAGGCCAAGCTCAGCGAGCGGAATGACTACCTCGACTGAGTCGCTGCCGACGGCGAATGTGTAGTCCTCTACCAGAGGCGCATCATCGCCAATGAGGACATCATATGCGGAGAGGCCGTTCGGCTTGCCATCGCGCCAGCCGAACTGAACGATCAAGTCCACGCCGAGCGGCTTGGCCAAGCCGGTGGAATTACCCTCATAGGCGTCGGTCTTAAAGCCGGTGGCGGTGTCGTTGTCGGTGTCGAGCAACCAATGGTAGTAGTAACGGTTCTTCATCCCCTCGGGGGTCTGCTCGGCCGACGGGGCCATGATACCGTAAACCGACATCTTCAAATAGAGATTGCCGTTCTCAACCAAAGCGTGAATCTGCTTGATGTCACCGCTGGAATCGGCCATGTCCTTGGGGTCATCCACGGAGGCGATGCCGTTCTCGGCTTTGGTTCCTTCAAGTGTCAAACTATCGGACTCAACGAAGTCAACGGCCCATCCGTCGCTGGCACCTTCTTGAAATGCGGAGAAACCGACGGATTGACCTGCGGTCAACTTGAGATCGGCCAAGGGGATCACAGCGTTGATCGTGTCGCCGCTGACGCTGAATTCGTAGTCCTCGACGAGAGGCGCGTCATCGCCGATGAGGACATCATATGCGGAGAGGCCGTTCGGCTTGCCGTCGCGCCAGCCGAACTGAACGATCAAGTCCACGCCGAGCGGCTTGGTCAAGCCGGTGGAATTACCCTCATAGGCGTCGGTCTTAAAGCCGGTG
>JABGZB010000256.1 GCA_018674955.1 Verrucomicrobiota bacterium
ATCGCGGCGTCAAGGGACTGGGCAATCTCGAGGCGCAACTGGCCACGCTCAAGGCGACGGTCGTGATCGTGCAACTTGGCAGGAACGAGGCGTTCGCCGGCGTCGAGGGCATCGAGTCGTTCGGCCAAGCGAGTGATAAGTTGTTCGCTCGCCTCACAGGAGATGGTCGCCGGTTGGTGGTGATCTCGCCAACGCCGTTCGAGGAGGCGATCAACGAAAATAATGGACACATTGTGCCGGATTTGCGCGAGCGCAACGCCGACCTCGGCCGTTACGTCGGCGTCCTGCGTTTACAAGCGGAAAAACATGAGGCGTTGTTTGTCGATCTGTTTGCCGATGCCAAGGCGACGTTCACGCTTAGTGGCCAGCATGTTTCCGCAGACAATCAGGAAACGTTTGCTCTGCATCTGGCGGCAGCGCTGGGCGTTGTTCGAGCGAATGGGTTTGCCGGCTTGGAGGATTTGCGGGCAGCGGTGAGGGAGAAGCATCGGCTGTGGTTCGACTATTGGCGTCCGGCCAACTGGAAGTGCCTGTTCGGCGACGACAACCGGCGCGTGTTCAGCATCGGCAACCAGAAAAACATCCCGAGCATTCGCGACGAGCGTGACAAGCTCCCGGTGCTGATCGCCTCAGCAGAGGAGAACGTGGCCGCGGTGGCAAAGGGCTTGGCCAAGCCGAAGGTTGCGGCGCAGCCTGAGTTGCCCCCGCCGACTCCGGCAAGTTCTCCGGGGGACCAACTGAAAGCATTCAAGCCGGCGGAGGGATTTGCCGTGAATTTGTTCGCGTCGGAAAAACTTGGTGTGGCCAATCCTCTCACGATTCGCTGGGATGCAAAGGGCCGAATGTACGTTGCCTGCACCTGGTCGTATCCGCACCTGAAGCCGGGCGAGATTCCCAACGACAAAATCATCCAACTCACCGATACCGACGGCGACGGCCAGGCGGATCGCTCAACGGTGTTCGCCGACGGCCTCAACATCCCAACAGGGCTGGAGACCGCCGATGGTGGCGTGTATGTGGGACAGGCGACCGATTTGCTTTTCCTGAGGGATCTTGATGACGACGGCCATGCAGACGAGCGGCAAGTCCTGCTGAGCGGCTTTGGCACCGGCGACACGCATCAGGCGATCAACTCGTTTACGTGGAGCCCCGACGGCGAGCTGTTCTTCTGCCAGGGCGACGGTATCGAGTCACGGGTGGAAACACCGTGGGGCGTGTCGTCCCTCTATCAAGCAGGGGTATATCGATTGCGACCGGGCCGTCTGCAACTCCACGGGTTGCTCGACGATTTCATGGGGCCGGGGAATCCGTGGGGCATTGTGTTTGACGACTGGGGCCAGTCTCTGGTCGTCGATGGCGCGGGCGGCATCTCTTATCTCACGCCGGCATCGATTCCTGCGAAGCACCGATTGCGGCTCGACCGTATCGGCAATCCCGGGGGCTACTGTGGCGTGGAGATGATCAATGGCCGGCAAATGCCGGAGTCGATGCGCGGCCAGTTTGTGCTGAACGATTACAAGTCGAACACCGTGCGCCGCTTCGCGCTGACGCCGGCCGGTTCCGGCTTCAAACTTGACTGGAAGGAGTCGGTGCTCAAGTCGAGCCACCGGAACTTTCGACCGGTGGACATCCGCATTGGTCCGGACGGCGCGATTTACATCGCCGACTTTTACAACACGATCATCTGCCATCAGGACGACTACTTCCGCGATCCGACGCGCGACCTGCATCATGGCCGAATCTGGCGTCTGAGTGTCAAGGGCAGTCCACTTGCACCCAAGCCGAAGATTGTTGGGGAATCCATTGACGAATTGCTGGAGCAACTGAAGTCGCCCGAGCGCTGGACGCGCCAGCAGGTCAAGTTTGAGTTGGGGAAACGCGATACGTCGGAGGTCGGCAAGGCGGCGGTGCGTTGGGCGCGTCGATTGAAAAACGACGACAAATCGTATGAACGGCATCAATTCGAGGCACTGGCTCTTTGTGCGACCATCGAGTCGGTGCAACCTCAATTGCTCCGGCGCGTATTGCGCGCTAAAGACCACCGCGCACGAGCTTTCGCGGCACGCATCGTTGGCCGTTGGCAGGATCGCTTGCCCAAGCCGACTGAGTGGCTGGCAATGGCGGCAAATGATCCTCACCCGCAGGTGAGGCTTGAGGCAGTCTTGGCATGCGGCCAAACACCGTATCCTGGGGCGATCAAGGTAGCGGCTCTGGCGGTGATGAAGTATCCACGCGACAAGTGGATCGACTATGCATTCACGCAAGCGGTGCGTCATCAGGAACCGGTTTGGATGGCGGCACTGACCGCTGGCGATTTGGCTTTTCAAGATAACATCGGCGCACTGTCGGCCCTGCTTGAAAAAGGGGGCTCAAAAACAATGCTCTCCAAGCTGATGGACCTCGCAAAGTCGGATGAGATTGGCTTAGAGGGGCGCCGCGGGGTATTAACCGGCATCGCCGGCATTGGTGGGGAGTGGGAATTACGGGCGATATTCGAGCCGGGCTTTCACCGCTCGGCGGAAAATCACGCCTTGGCGTTGGCTGCGCTGAACGCCGCCTCTGCCTCTCGCACAGTGAAGCCGGAAGGGGATCTGGCTGTTGTTCTCCGCTCGGCATTGCGAAGTGATCAA
>JABGZB010000026.1 GCA_018674955.1 Verrucomicrobiota bacterium
AACGCCTCGTTCACCGTCTCGCGTTCCTTGCCGAACAACCGATGCGAACTGGCCAAGCGCACCTTCTTTCCGGTGCGTGAATGATACACCATCATGTCGCGCTCAAATTTTCCGGAGCAAATGCGAATGTACGCGATGCGGTCGCGATGCTTCGGATCCATGTTCGCCTGGATTTTAAAAATGAAGCCGGAAAACTGCTCGTCGCTTGGCTGGATGAATTTACCGGCGGACGGACGGCCCTGCGGCGGCGGCGCGTGGTGCAGAAATCCCTTGAGGATCAACTCGACGCCAAAATTATTCATCGCACTGCCAAAGAACACCGGGGTCGTGCGGCCGGCGAGAATCTCGTCGCGATCAAACTCCGCACCGGCGATGTCGAGCATCTGAAGTTCCTCCGTGACCTTGGCCAAGGTTTCCCCCGGCACGCGCTCTTTCACGAAGTCGTCCGAGATGTCGCCGACCTCGACCGGTGCCATGTACGCGCCGCCGGTCGTGCGCTCAAACAAATGCACCTGCTTGGCCAAGCGATCGAACACGCCCTTGAAATCCGCGCCGTCGCCGATCGGCCAGTTCACCGGAAACGGCTTGAGTTGGAGCACGCTTTCGATTTCGTCCAGCAACTCGATCGCGCCTTTCGACGGCCGGTCGCATTTGTTGATAAACGTGAAGATCGGCACGCCGCGCTGGCGGCAGACCTCGAACAACTTCCGCGTCTGCGCCTCTATGCCCTTGGCGGCGTCGAGCACCATCACCACCGCGTCCACGGCGGTGAGTACGCGGTAAGTGTCTTCGGAGAAATCCTTGTGCCCCGGAGTGTCGAGCAGGTTTATCTGAAACCCTTGATAATCGAATTGCAGCACCGTCGAGCTGACCGAGATGCCGCGCTTGCGCTCCAATTCCATCCAGTCCGACGTCGTCGCACGCTGGTTTTTGCGGGAACGCACCGATCCCGCCAACTGCACCGCGCCACCGTAAAGAAGCATCTTTTCGGTGAGGGTGGTTTTACCGGCGTCCGGATGTGAAATGATGGCGAACGTGCGCCGTCGGCTGATCTCTTTCTGCATGGTTAGAAAACCAGAAGGCCGCGGACTGTACCAAAAGCCGAAAGAGCAACAAGAACAATGCCCAGCGGCACAAGGTCAATTCAACAAGCGCAGGAACTATTCGCAGCGAGTTGTTTTTTTAAGAAACCGCGAATGAACGCGAATGGACGCCAATTTCAAACAACTGCTCGTCGAGAACGGTGTGTGTGCTCTCCGCCCGCAACACCCTCCCCCAGCGGGAGAGGGCAGGGGAGAAGGAGAAAAAAAATGACATTCGAAAAACTCTAAACAGATATTAAAAAGTATTTTAGTGTATTATGTTGACATAAAAGACCATTATGTGGTCTTTCTCCTTCGTTGAATTATGATTGAAGTGGATGATTTCAAGGCGTTCGATGCCCACGAAGTGGCCGAGATGCTCTGCCTCAAGTACCGGACGGTGACGCGCTACATCCAAGCCGGCCAAATCCGCGCCCGGAAAATCGGCAAAAAGTATTTTGTCACCGAGCAAGACGTAAAAGCTTTCATCCTCGCCCAAGAAACCAACGTTGAAACAGTCAAAACCGAAGAAAACGACCCGTACAGCGGCGCAATTCGAGAAGATTAACGATAAAGTTATTCTTTTGCCGTAATGTCGGCGAGCCAAGCGAAGTATTTTTGGCTACCGGCGGTTAGGGGGAGGGCAACGAATTCGGGTGTGTCGTAGGGGTGAATCTCCCGGACAGCTCGCTCCAGCTTGGGCAGTAGTTGCTGCCGCGTTTTGAAAATGAGCAGCACCTCGTCGCTGCTTTCGAGTTTTCCCTCCCACCAGTAGTGCGACTCGACCGACGGGACGATGTTGGCGCAGGCGGCGAGTTTGGCCTCCAGCGCGGCCTTGGCCAAGCGGCGGGCCAAGTCCATGTCCGGCGCGGTGACCAATACGACGGCAAAATCTTCCGGAACACTCACGCCCCCCAGCTAACTTGGCCAAGCGCCGAAGGTCAATTTCCTTGACCGGCCAAGCGCTTGGCCAAACGCTGGCGTTGTTCAATGATTATGAAACTGTTCACTTGTCTTTTTGCATGTTCGGTGGCGCTTGGCCAAGCGGTGGCGGAGGAGGACTGGCCGGCGTTTCGCGGGTCGAACGCGCTTGGCGTCTCCGACAACCCCAATTTGCCGCTCGAGTGGAGCGACAAAAAAAACGTCGAGTGGAAGGCCGCCGTGCCGGGGCTTGGCTGGTCGGGGCCGGTGGTGCACAGCGGGCGGGTGTACCTCACCACGGCGGTCAGCGACGGCGAATTCGAGAAGCGCAAGCCGGGCCTGTACTTCGGCGGCGAGCGCCGGGAGCCGATCAAGCACATGCACCATTTTCTGGTTTTATGCCTTGAGTTGGAGACCGGCGAGTTTCTTTGGCAGAAGGAAGTATTGGCGGCCCGGCCGCTGACGCCGATTCACGTGAAAAACAGTTACGCCGCTGAGACGCCGGTCACGGATGGCGAGCGGGTGTACGCCTACTTCGGCAGCCACGGGCTTTATTGCCTCGACACGTCGGGGAAGGTGATTTGGGAAAAAATGTTCAAGCCGTACAAGATGCGCAATGCTTGGGGTACCGGTGCGTCGCCGGTTCTCGACGGGAACCAGTTGATCATCGTGAACGACAACGAGGAGGAAAGCTGGGTGGCGGCGTTCGACAAATTGACCGGTAGGGAGTTGTGGAAAACCAAGCGCGACGAGCCGAGCAACTGGGCCACGCCGTTTGTGTGGAAGCACGACGGCGGAAAGGAATTGGTTCTGCCCGGTCGGCGGCGCACGCGCTCATACGATTTGTCCGGCAAGGAGCTCTGGAGTTTTCAGTGGAAGACGAAAACGTCGATTGTGATCCCGACGCCGTTTGCGGCGCACGGGCTGCTCTACGTTGCCTCCGGCTACGTGGGCGACCGGGAGAAACACGTGTACGCCATTCGACCCGGGGCCAAGGGCGACATCTCAATTCACTCCGGTGAGGACAGTAACAAATTCGTCGCGTGGTACGACAAGCGCGCCGCGCCGTACAACCCCACGCCGTTGGTTTATGGTGATGAATTTTACACGCTGTATGACTTTGGTTTTCTCGCCTGTCGCGATGCCAAGACGGGTAAGTTGAATTATGGCAAGGAGCGCATCAATCCGGACAAGTCGGTCGGCTTCACCGCGTCGCCCTGGGCGTATCGCGGCCATGTCTTTGCGTTGAGCGAAGCCGGCGACACGTACGTTTTTAAGGCGGGCAAAAAATATGAATTGCTCCGCGTCAACCACACAGGCGACATGAGCATGGCCAACCCGGCCCTAGTAGGTGACCGACTGCTAATCCGAAATCAAACCTACCTTTTCAGCATTCGGGAGAAGAAATAGCGCTTGGCTTCATTTTCAAACCAGCGGGCACAGGGGGCGGTGGGGTGCCCCATTGGGGACTGGCAAACTGTTAAGCCTAGTTGACCGAAGGGCTTGAATCGGTTACTTTGACGAGCCCTCGCCAAAATAGGATGAATGCGTTTCTAAAGCACAAAAACCCCGTTTTCTCTCAAGTTTTCTTGGTTGTTGCCGAGTGTTATTCCGGTGGAATGTTGGCGATTTTGGCATATCCGTATGTTTTTTGGCTTGAGTCCGAATCCTGTCGATGGCTGCGAAACTTGTTTGCACAGTCATTACACGAAGCACGCAGGCATTTTCAGGTGAACTCGCAACAGTTCGGGAACGACACGACTTGACGTTATGACAATGAAAACCGGGAAGCATTATTTAGGCATTATTTTAGCGTTAACGATCGCTCTGCTCATCACCAGTGCAACCGGAGATATTTATTTTGACAAGGTGAGCCTCCTGTTGCCGTTTGATGGAACGGATGGCGCAACATCAACCACGGATATCAGCAACAGTAATCATTCCTTAGTTTTCGGAGGGGACGCGAAGATCTCTGCGGGGAAAAGCAAGTATGGCGGAACCAGTTGTTACTTCGACGGCAAGGGGGATTATTTGACTGTTGCGGACAGTGAGGATTGGAACTTTGGCACGGGTGATTTCACGATTGAATTTTGGGTGTGGAGAACCGGGCTGAAAAATTCCGAAGGACTCATCGGCTCATATCCAACCGGATGGCAGAGCGCCGCGCCGCTGGCTGCAGTTCATGACAACAAGATTTTAATCACTGAAGGCACGTACAGCAACGGGACAAAAGCGGATGACGCGCCGCTAATCATAAGCACGTGGTATCACATTGCTTTTTCCAGGAGATCGGGAACCATGTGGTTGTTCATCGACGGGAAGTTGGTCAAATTCGGCGAAGATGATCATTCCTATGATTTTAATGATATCAAGATTGGAAGCTACAACGTTGGCCCCAACAATTATTATTTTTCAGGGTACCTTGATGATATCAGGCTGACAAAAGGCGTCGCTAGGTATACGTCGAATTTCACGGTTCCGTCGGCTATGAAGGATGGAACCGCCCCGGCAATAACCCAGTTGACGGAACCAACTACGGTGGCCGAGGGAGAAAGTTTTGCGTTGACGGTTACGGCGGTTGGTTCTGCTCCAATGACCTACCAGTGGAGCAAGGGAGGAGTGGCAATTAACGGGGCAACCGAGGCGACGTTGCTACTGACTGATACAGCCCTGTCGGCTGCGGGCGATTACACGGTCGCGATCAGCAATTCCGGGGGCGATGTGGTGTCGGATGCCGTGAAACTGTCGGTTGTTCAGTCGGTGGGCATTGTCACTCAGCCAGAAGGGGGGGAGGTCACACTTGGCGACATCTTTACAATGAACGTGGTCGCATCGGGAACGGAGCCGATCAGTTACAAATGGCGTCACGGGGGTGAACTGGTTAACGGGGCAACCGGCAGCAGTCTGACCTTGGCCAAGCTGACTGCAGCAGATTTGGGGAGCTATTATGTTGTGGTTTCCAACGCTGTCGGCGAGCTAACCAGCAACACTGTCGTCGTCTCGATGTCGCCTGTCATTACGCAGTTGACTGGATCGATGGTTCCGGTTTTTGGGGAAACTGTTGAACTGTCTGTCACGGCAGTTGGCACCATGCCGATCAGCTATCAGTGGTATCTCGGGGGAGTGTCGGTAGAAGGCGGCACGGGTAGCACGCTTAGCCTGGCCAATTTTCAGGTTATGCATGCAGGGGATTATTACGTGGTAGTGTCCAACTCAGTGGGCACGCTCAAGAGTGACACCGTCACGCTTTCAGCGCCCCCGGTTATCACGCAGTGGACAGAGTCGAAAACCGTGGGTGTTGGGGGCAGCGTTAACCTTTCCGTCACGGCGCTTGGTACGCCGCCGCTTAGTTATCAGTGGAGCAAGGAAGGCGTGGAGATTAGTGGGGCAAGCGGTCCGACGTTGGCATTCGCCAAGGCGGCGGTCTCGGATACCGGCGATTATTCTGTAGCTGTAAGCAATGCTTTAGGCCAAGTGAAGTCGGATGTCATCACGCTAACCATAGACCTGTCAGCAACGATCATTTCCCAGCCAATAGGGGGTAGCGCCAACCTGGGGGAATCCTATACATTTGAAGTGGTTGCGGAGGGAACCAAGCCTATCACCTATAAATGGTATCACGGGGACGACCTGGTTCAGGGAAGCACACAAAGTGCCCTGCACTTGGCGGAACTTCAGGAGCAGGATGCCGGGGATTATCATGTTGTGGTTTCAAACCAAACCGGCACGGAGACCAGTGATACAGTAACTCTTTTTGTGGTGGTGCCCCCGTCTATTACGCGGTTGACTGACCAGGTATCTGTGGTTGAGGGAGACACACTGAAATTGACCGTCACGGCAGTGGGCACTGAGCCGAAGTACCAATGGTATCATGATAAGAACAAGGACGGCAAGCTGGATGAACGACCAGTGGAGCAAGGTGGGGAACTCATTGAGTTCGCAATTACTTCGGTGTTGACTATAGCCAATGTAAAGCCTTCGGATGCCGGTGAATACGCGCTAGAAGTAATCAATAGCGCCGGGGCGGGGTTGGTTAAGATAACGGTAATCGTGAACCAGCCGGCTTGGATTGTGACACAGCCAAAGGGGGGAAGTGCAGTCCTTGGTGAATCCTTCACATTTGAAGTCGTTGCGTCGGGCGACGCACCGATTATTTATGAATGGTACCACGATGGAGCATTGAAGAATGACAGTACGGGAAGCAGCCTAATATTGAGTGAATTGGAGGTGACGGACTCGGGGGACTATCATGTTGTGGTTTCCAACGAGATCATGGCGAAATCCGGTGGCATGGTTCAGTTTGGTATAGAAACCAGTGATACGGTTAACTTGGAGGTGTTGTTACCGCCGGAGATCACCCAGATAGCGAGTTCGATGGAAGGAGGACCAAGTCAATTATCCGCCACGGCGGAAGTAACTGGGGACAAGGAGGAGCCGACAATCTATACGTGGAGCGAAGACGGAGTCCTGCTACAAGGAGACAACGTTGAGTTGACCGTCACGTTAACAGGCACCGAGCCGATCAGTTATCAATGGTATCACGGGGAAGAGTTGGTTGAGGGTGGCACGGAAAGCACCCTGCGTTTAACTGATGTGCAAGGGGAGGACTCTGGGGATTATCATGTGATGGTATCGAACCAACTAGGGGCGGAATTAAGTGAAGTCATTACCCTTTCTG
>JABGZB010000027.1 GCA_018674955.1 Verrucomicrobiota bacterium
AAATCCGGCCAAAGGACGCCCAGCGCGCAGCCGACCATCATTCCCGCGCCCTGAGCTGCGCGAATCCCCTTGCAATCCCATTTCAAACGCCGGAAACCTTCCGGCGTTTTTTTGCGCTTGGCCAAGTCCGGCGCACCGCCCCCCCAGCATGACCCAAGCCGGCATCACCCGTGAGCAGTGGAAACTGATGGGAGTCCTGTCGCTGTTCTGGGCGACGCTGTTTGGCGCGCTGGGCATATTCTTCCCGTTCTACTCGCTTTATCTCAAGGAGAACCTTGGCTTGAGCGGCCAGCAGGTCGGCCTGGCCATGGGGGGGTTTCACCTGGTCGGCCTCGTTGGCCAACCGGCGTGGGGCTATCTCGCCGACCGCACCGGTGCCCGCAAAACCGTGTTGGTCGTCATCACGCTTGGCATGGCGCTTGGCTTCATCGCGTATTGGTACGTCAAGAGTTACGCCGCGCTGCTGCTGGTCTCGATGCTCTTTGCCGCGTTTTACACCAGCCTCATTCCGCAGGGGCTGGCGCTGAGCCTTGGCCTGTTGTACCGCTCCAGCAACTCGCACTTCGAGTGGGTGCGCTCGATCGGCTCGGTCGGCTTCCTCATCACCTGTTTCGGGTTCCCGATGTTTCTCGACGCAGCTGCAGCCAAGCCGGGAGAAACAGACCTTGGCCTGCAGTTCCCCGTCGCCGCCGGGATCATCCTGCTGACGACCGCCGTCGTGTTTCTCATCCCGAACCAAAAAGCCATCCGCGAGAAGGCCCAACCCGGCGCGTGGCGCGTGCTGGTCGCCGACCGGAAGTTCCGCCGTTTTCTCCTCTACGTGTTTCTTGCCAACTTCATGCTCGACGGGCCGATGTTTCTCTTCCCGATCTTCGTCAAGTCAGTCTCGCCGGAACAAACGCTTGGCACGCTCAAGTGGCTCTGGCTCATCATGCTGATTCCTGAGATCATCATCATCGCGCTCTCAGGGAATATTCGCCGCCGGATCGGCGTGCGGCTGCTGATGTTCGCTGGCCTGGCCGCCGGCGGCCTGAAGTGGCTGGCGTGCGGATTTTTCGGCGACGTGCCAGTTGTGCTGCACGCCTCAATGCTGCTGCACAGCGTGTATGTGGCCGGGGCGCTGGTAGCTATGCCGCTGTGCGTCAATTATCTCGTCCCGGTGCAACTCCGCTCAACCGGCCAAGGCTTGGCCACGATGATCAGTGCGAGCCTCGGCGGGGGCATCTGCTCGAACTTGGCCGCCGGCTGGCTGATCGATCACGTCGGCCCCGCCGCCCCGCAGATTTACGGAGGCATCGGCGCGATGTTCCTGCTTCTCGTCGCCCCCTTCCTCGTCCCCAAGGTCACCCCGAGGCAGGCCGATTGATCACAACGCCTCGAGCAGGCGGTACAGCTCGGCAGGCGTGTTGTAAAAATGCGGTGAGAGGCGGATGAGTTTCGAGCCGTCGCGCATCACTCGCAGCGAGACGGTCACGCCTGCCTGGCCAAGCCGGGCCTGCAGTGCGGCCATGTCTTCGTCCGGCTTGCTGAAGGCCACTATCCCGCTGGCGTTGGCCTCCGGCACATCGGCGTGCAGCACATCGTAGCCTTTGGCCAGCAGTTCAGGTAGGAGGAGCCGCCGCTTGGCCAGGAGGTCGGCGGCTATCTTGTCCAAGTCGAGCGCATCGAGCAGTTGAAGCGAGGCTTGGTGCCCGACGATGCCGAGCAGGTTTGCGGTACCGGCCTCGTAACGCCGTGCGTCCGGTTTGTAGTCGAGCGTTTCCTGCGCGATGAAATCCGGGCAACTCAAATTATGCCAGCCCTGCACCACCGGCTTGAGCCGATCCTGCATTTCACGCTTCACGTAAAGGATGCCGGCCGAGCACGGGCCGAGCATCCACTTGTGCGCGTCGGCAGCGAGGAAATCCACGTGCTCCACCGGCGTTGGGAACGCGCCCACCGTCTGGATGCCATCGACACAAAACAGGATGCCGCGCGAGCGCAACTCGCGGCCGATCGCGCCGATGTCGATCCGGTAGCCGGACACGTAATGGCACGAAGCCAGCGCCGCCATGCGGGTGCGCGGGTCGATCAGCGCAAACACGTCCTCCGGCTCGATCCGGCCGGGTGCGCCAGGCTCGAGCCGCTTCAACTCGACGCCCTTTTCGGCCAGGGCCATCCACGGGTAAACGTTTGAGGGATAGTCGTCGCCATGCACGATGATGTTGTCGCCCGGCTGCCAGTCGATGCCCTGCGCGATGAAGCTCAGGCCAAGCGATGTCGGCCCGACCAGTGCGATCTCGCGCAACTCCGCGCCGAGCAGATTGGCGGCGAGTTGGCGGGTGTCGCGCAACAGGTTTGCCGGCACGAAATCCTCCTGGTCGCCACCGGTGCAGGCGGCGGCGTAATCGCTCACGGCATCGCGCGCGCAGGCTGGCAACGGGCAGACAGCGGCGTGGGCGAGGTAGGCGGTTTCCCGGGCGACCGGGAATTCGCTCAGTCGCAGCGCCTCATCAGCTTGGATTTGTTCTATCGTCATCTCGACTTGGAAAACTAAAAAACTCTACTTGATAAGCAGCGAGCAGTCCTTGCGCGAATCCTGGTCGAGGCAGGTGCGCAGGTAGGAGACGATCTGTCCGTGCATCCAGCGGCAGCGGCCGCACCAGCGCTGCGCGCCGACGATCTGCTTGACGCACTCCTTCAGCCCGCTGAACTGGATGACATTGGGCGTGCGGCGGAGGTTGGCCCGCACTTCATCGCGGAGTCGCTGAAAGAAAAACAGCTCGAAGCCCTGACCTGCCGTTTCCGCGGCGAGTTGGCAAAGATCCGTTCGCTCGACACGCAGGTTCACCCGAGGATCCTCGTCGAACACCACATCGAACCCGAACCCCTGGAGCACCTTGCCGAGCGCGCAGGAGAATTGATCGACCGACACGCTGGAGTACGCCTGTTCCTCGTGGAAGTAGTACACCACGGCCTTGAGCGCCTCTTGAATGGTCTGCGGCTCGATGAGGTTGATGGCGTCCCCCAGCAACTCCTCGGTAATGGCCTCGGCCGAGCAGGGGAGCAACTCCCCGGACGACATCCTAAAAACCAGGTAGTTTGATCGTAGCTGTATCATCCCGGTCGCCGAATTTCTGAACCACCTCCAGAAACTCGGCTGCACTGTCAAAGCGCCAGTACACGCTGGCGAACCGGACGTAAGCGACACCGTCCAGTTGCTTGAGCTTCTCCATCACCTTGCGGCCAATGGCCTTCGAGGGCACTTCACCGTCAAATTCATCATACAACTCATCCACGACCTCGCGGATCATATGCTCGATCGCCTCGGCGCTGACGGGGCGTTTTTGGCAGGCGATGCTGATGCCCGACTCGAGCTTGTCACGCGAGAAGCGCTCGCGCGCGCCACCGTCCTTGATCACCATCAGGTTGCCGCGCTCGATCTCCTCGTAAGTGGTGTAGCGCTGGCTGCATTTGAGACATTCGCGCCGGCGGCGAATCGCCAACCCGTCCTTGGATGACCGAGAATCAATTACCTTGTCATCAACACAACCGCATTTCGGGCAACGCATAATCTCAAGCCAACACAATCGAGTGTAGCCGCCGAATAAGAGTGCACAACATATGGTATGTCAATAGCGCAACATCAGTTTTTTTGCACATGTTGTTCACCCGTTTTCATACTGTCGGCTGGACAGCTTGGCTGTCATGAGGAATCTTCGCCGCCCCAAATTGGGATTCTCTTTTTTTGCTTATGAAATATCTGACTCGATTTGCCTTCATCGCGGCCTGGCTTTTTTTGTGCGCGGCCGACCTTCAAGCCGCTGAAACCAAGCCGCACATCGTACTGCTCAGCGGCGAGTCGCTCTACGGCTCGGCGACCACGCTACCCAAGTTTGCCAAGCAGCTGGAACAGCAGCACGGCTATCGCTGCACCACGATTGTTCGCGAGGGGGAACATCGATTCCCGAGCCTCGACGCGCTTAGCCAAGCGGATCTCGTGGTTGTCTTCGCACGCCGAATGCAGCTCCCTGCCGAACAGCTTGGACAAGTGAAGCGATACGTCGAGTCCGGCAAACCTGTCATCGGTCTGCGCACCGCCAGCCACGCGATCCAAAATTGGCTCGAGTTCGACAAGCTCGTCCTCGGCGGCAATTACCATGGCCACCACAAGAATAATTTGTCCGGCAACGCCTCCGTCGTGCCGGCGACCAAGGGGCACTCGATCCTCATCGGCGTCGCGGACGAGTTCAAAATGGGAGGTTCGCTTTACAAAAACACCCCGTTGGCCAATGCGGCCAAGCCACTGCTCAGCGGCACAGTCGCGGGCCATCCTGCCGAGCCGGTGGCGTGGACGCACAACTACAGGGGCAACCGCACCTTTTACACATCGCTTGGGCACGCCGATGATTTCGCCAACCCGAACTTTCACAAGCTCGTCACCAACGCCATCGCCTGGTGCCTCGGCGCCGAGGCCAAGCCAAGCGCCGCCGACATCGCGGCCAAATACAGCGTCGAAGCCGGCGAGCCGTTCCGGATTGGCGTTGCGCTGTTCGAGAAAATGTGGAGAGACGACAAGCTCACGCTGCTCGACGTCCGCACCACGCCCGAGTACCAAGCCGGCCACCTCCCCGGCACCCGGTGGATCGACTGGTTCTCGCCCGCTTTCGCCGACGAGGTGGCCAAGCTCGACAAGGACAAATTCTACCTTGTCTATTGCGCCGGGGGCGTTCGCAGTGCACGCGCCTGCAAAAAAATGACCGGGATGGGCTTCAAGTATCTTGTCGATCTCGCCCCCGGTTTCAAGGGATGGAAAGCCGCCGGCAATGCGATCGAGAAACCGTGACACCCCACGAAGAATCCAACCCGCCCGACTTGAGCGACGCGTTCGGTGACGAGGCAGAGCCGTTGCCGCTGTTCAAAACCTGGTACGCAGAGGCCGGGCGAACTGACCCGGTCAACCCCACGGCGTTTGCCCTGGCAACGGCTGACGCCAGCGGCAAGCCCAGCGTGCGCATGCTCCTGCTCAAGGGCGCCGACGAAAACGGCTTCGCGTTTTACACCAACTTGAACAGCCTCAAAGCTGCTGAGCTGAGGGAGAATCCCCGTGCCTCGATGTGCTTCCACTGGGAAAATATGCGCCGGCAAATCCGCATCAGCGGCCCTGTCACGCCGGTTAGCGACGCGGAGGCAGACGCCCACTTCGCCAGCCGCGATCACGGCAGCTGCGTCGGCGCGTGGGCGTCGCTGCAATCGTCTTCGATGGTTTCCCGCGCCGAGCTGCAGCAACGCCTCGCGGAGTTGCAGGCCAAGTATCCGGAGGGCAGCGAAGTGCCCCGTCCGCCGAATTGGTCCGGTTGGCGTCTGGAACCCGGTGAGGTCGAATTCTGGCTCAACGGCGCCGACCGCCTGCATGAGCGGCTGCTTTACAGAAAGACCGGCGACGGCTGGGAAAGATCCATTCTTTATCCCTGATCCTTTGCCAACAGAGCCGTCTGAGATTGTCTCTGATGCCAAGCGATGAACAACTGATGCGGGATGCGTTGCGCCTGGCCAGGCGGGCGCGAGGCGAGACGTCGCCCAACCCTCTCGTGGGGGCCGTCCTGGCCAAGCGCGGGAATATCATCGGGCGCGGTTGGCATCGGCGCGCCGGTTTGCCGCATGCCGAGGTCGAGGTGATCGCAGATGCCAAGCGCAAAGGCAACCCGACCAAAGGCGCCACGCTTTACGTCACGCTTGAGCCGTGCTCGACCAGCGGCCGCACGCCACCATGCACACACTCCATCATCAGAGCCGGCATCTCGCGGATGGTCGTTGCGGCGACTGATCCCAATCCTGAACATGCCGGTCGCGCCTTTCGGTGGCTCAAGCGCAAAGGCATCGCCGTTGAGCATGGTTTGTTGGCGGAACAGGCCGCCGAAATCAATGTTGCGTTTAACCACTGGATCACCGCCGGGCTGCCGTTCGTGACAGTGAAGGCGGCGATGACGCTCGACGGCAAAATCGCTACCGCCAGCGGCGAGTCGAAATGGATCACCGGCCTGGAGGCACGACGCGAGGGAATGAAACTTCGGCATGAAGCCGACGCCATTCTCGTCGGTGTCAACACGATCCTCGCCGACGATCCGGGCCTGACGCTGCGCGATGTCCGCCGCCCCAAGGCCGAGTGGCGTGGGCCGGCCCTGAGGCGCATCGTGCTCGATCCGCGAGCGCGCACGCCGCTTGGCTCGCGGGTGTTGGGTGACGAGTTCGCCGAACAAACGACAGTCGTCGTTTCGCGCGATGCCCCGGCTGGGCGCTTGGCCAAGCTGAAGGAGCGTTGCCGCGTGGTTACCTGTCCCGTGGCCAAGCGGGGTTTCAATCTTAAGTCGCTGCTCCGCAAACTGGGCCGACAGGACTGCACGCATCTGCTCGTCGAGGGCGGTGGCGAAACGAACGCCGCGTTCATCGAGGCCGGCTTGGCCCGTCGCGTGGCATTTTTTTACGCGCCGAAAATTCTCGGCGGTCGCGACGCCCGGACGGCCGTCGCCGGCGAGGGGCTGCCATTGGCCAAGGGGCTGCAGCTCGAAAAAATCCGCTGGAGAAATCTTGGCCCCGACCTGATGCTCACCGCCCGCGTCGCCGACGCGCAGCCCTGAAAATGTTCACCGGACTCGTCGAGGAAACAGGCAGGATCGAAGCCATCGAACACGGCACCAACGCCGTGACGCTGACGGTCTCGGCGGACGTTTGTCTCGGCGGCACGAACACCGGCGACAGCATCGCCGTCAACGGCTGCTGCCTCACCGCTATCAAGGTGACGAAACGCGGCAAGTCGCGCGGCTTTCAATTCGACCTGCTACGCGAGACGTGGGACGTGACCAATCTCAGTTCGCTGCGCCGAGGCTCGGCGGTCAACCTTGAGCGGGCGTTGGCGCTTGGCCAGCGGATGGGGGGCCACTTCGTCACCGGCCACGTCGATGCGGTTGGCAAGATTCGCAAGTGGGAAAAGCAGGGCAACGACTGGCTGCTCGACGTCGATGCGTCGTCGGCGCTGATGATCGGCTTTGTGCCGAAAGGCTCGGTGGCGATCGACGGCATCAGCCTCACGGTGGCCAAGCTGCGCAAGCGAGGCTTTGCCGTGTGGATCATCCCGCACACGCGACAGATGACCAACCTGCGCACGCGCAAAGTCGGCGACACGGTCAACCTCGAAACCGACCTCCTCGGCAAATACGCGCAACGCCATCCGGAGCGGTAGCTGTTCCGCGGTTTAATCGGCCCTGTTTTTTTGGCGGTAGCGGATGTAGTCGCGGGAGACGCCGAGGAGTCGGGCGGCGGCGGAGACGTTGCCTCCGGCCTGGTCGATGGCTCGCCGGATGAACTCGTCGATGGTCGCTTCCAGCGAAAAACCTTCCCCGGGGAAATCGAAGTTCGGATTGAGTGCGCCGCTCGTCGCCGTTTCGTTAGCCGCCGTTCCCGCCGGGCCGGGGAGCGCGGCGAAGTCCCACTCGTCGCCTTCCTCGAACACGATCGTTCGCTCGAGTTCGTGGCTGAGTTCGCGGACGTTACCCGGCCAGGCGTGGCTGAGCAGCCGTGCCCGGCCCCCGGCGCTGATCGGCTTGGCGGCGACTCGGTGGCGGCGGGATAGCTGCGCGAGCAGTTGCTCGGCCAGTTTCAGAATATCCTGTCCGCGCTCGCGCAGCGGCGGGATGACGAGGCGGAACAAGCTCAGCCGATGGAGCAGGTCGTCGCGGAACTGGCCGTCGGCGACCGCTTGGCCAAGGTCGCGGTTGCTCGCGGCGATGATGCGGACATCGACGTCGATTTCCCTGTTGCCGCCGAGCCGCCGGATGCGTTTGTCCTCGATCGCCTTGAGCACCTTGGCCTGCAGGCCAAGCGGGAGGCTGGCGAGTTCGTCGAGAAACAGCGTGCCGTCCTTGGCCGCCTCGAAGAGGCCCATGCGCGCCGTCTTGGCGTCGGTGAACGCGCCGCGCTCGTGCCCGAACAGCTCCGACTCGGCGAGGCTCTCCGGCAGCGCGGGGCAGTTGACCTCGACGAGCGGCCCGGCGGCGCGTGGGCTGTGGTGATGCAGCCAGCGGGCAATGCTGGTCTTGCCGGTGCCGGTTTCGCCCTCGAGCAACACCGGCGGGAGATCGCGGCCAAGCCGCTCGTCCGCGGCGATGATCTTGTCGAGTTGCCGGCGGAACGGGCCAAGCGCGTCGCCGAAAAACAGGCGGTCGCCGGTGACGGCGGGGTCGTGGCGCTCGTGCTCGGCGAGGCGGGCGGTTTGGCGGCTGGCTCTGGCGCGGTGCAGTACGAGTGGCAACACAGCGGGATCGACCGGTTTGAGGAGGTAATCCTGCGCGCCGTTCTTGATTGCCTCGACCGCGCCCTGCACGCCGCCCTCGGCGGTGCAGACGACGACGGCGGTGTTGGGCGAAAAAACGTTCTCGCTCAACAGGTCGGTGCCAAGGCCGTCCGGCAGGTTGACGTCGAGCAGCGCGAAGTCGAACGGCAGCGACTGGATCATGCGGCGCGCCTCGTCGAGTGTGCCGACGGCGGTCACGTCGGCGTCGTGCTGCTCGAGCGCGGCCGCCACCTGTTTGCGCAGGAGCGGCTCATCCTCGACCAGCAGCACGCTGGCACCCTGCAGGGTGGAATCCGTCACGCGCCCAATGTCGGTGAGCGCCGCCCTCGCCGCCACCAAAAAATGCACCCGCCTGGTCGGGTACTGCCCACTTGCCTGCTACTGGGTAAAGCGATACTATTTCGCCGGAATTTTTTCACGGCATGAAACGCAAATGGATCACTATCGGCCTGTTGAGCGTGTTGATCTGTGTGCCGCTGTATCAGCTAGTCAAGGCCCTGGTCGGCCTGAACCGCACCATCGTTATCGCAGGCGGCCCGGAGAAAGGACTGTATCACCCGATCGCACTTAGCCTCTCGAACGTGGTCACTCGGCTTGGCCGCAAGGCCACGGTGCGGACGACTGCGGGGTCGCTGGAAAACCTGAAACTGGTGGCGGAGGGCAAGGTTGACCTGGCGTTGTTCCAGCCGGGCTCGCGCAAAAACCTGAAAGAGTTCGCCCCGACGCTGCTGGAGCAGGAGGCGCAAAAGATTGATCCTGCCGAGCTCGGGCAGGTGGCGTTCATGGCGAATCTTTATTCGCAGCCGCTGCACATTGCCGTGAGGAACGGAAGTAGGATTGAATCGCTGCAGGACTTGAAAGGGAAAGTCGTGAACCTTGGCCCGGAGCTTTCCGCCGACTACCCGATGTCGCGACTACTGCTCCGGAGCCTTGACATGCAACCGGGGGAGAACCATCGCAACATGCCATACACGGAGTTGATCGATGCGTTTGACAGGGATGAGGTGGATGCGGCCTTCATCACGGTCGGCATGCAGGCGGACGTGTTTCAAACGCTGGCACGCACCGGCAAAGTTCGTTTCCTTAGCATCCCGAACAATGAGGCGCTGGCGGCGATGGAGCTGCACCTGTCGCCATTCAAGGTGCCGCGCGGCATTTACCAGTTCGAGGGCGAGGCGGTTCCGGGGGCCGACATCCAAACCGTGGCAACCGGCGCGCATCTCATCACGCGCAGCGATGTCGAAAGCGGTTTTGTGGAAAAAATTACCCAGGAAATTCTCAAGACGCCGTTTCAAAAGGAGAACCGGCTGGGCGAGTTATTCGAGCAGGGCAAACCGTTTGCCAGAGCCCGCCCGTTTTTTCCCGTTCACGAGGGGGCCAAGTGGGTTTACGAGCCGAACACCCGGACATTCATCGAGCCCGCGTTGGTTGATATGTGGGAGAGCATGCGCTCGTTTTTTGTGTCGATTGTCGTCGCGGGATTCCTTGGTTTTCAGTGGTATCAAAAGAGAAAAGAGCGGACCAAGGAGACCCGGCTCGACCATTACATCCGCGGGGTGATCGATATTGAGCGGCAACAGATGACTCTCGACACCGAAAAAAAGGGGAACGACATGGAAAAACTCCAGATTTTGCAGGATCAACTCACGAACCTGCGGCAGGATTGTTTCAAGGACTTCTCCGGGCATCAACTACAGGATGAGCCGGGCACCGACTGCTTCCTTGAGTTGTGCGCCTCGTTGAGCGAGAAGCTCAACGCCAAGATGACCCGCGTCCGGCTGGGCGGCGAGATCGCGAATCTGGCCAAGGCGATCGAGGAGAAAAAGTAACGCGGAGGGGTTACTCCTCGCGCTCCTCTTCACGTTCGCGTCCCTCCCGCTTCTCGCGTTTGTGTTCCCCGCCGCGGCGGCGTTCCTGGAAGGCGTGTTCGAGTTCCTCGAGTTGCTCCGTGAGTTCGCCAAGGTGAGCCTTCACTTCGCCAGCGCGATCGTCGAGTTTGTGGCGTTTTGCCTGGGCCTCTTCACCGTCGCCCTCGATCTGCTTGGCTGCGACCGTCAATTCCTCGAGGTGCTCGATCGTCTCGCGACGCTTGGCCTGCAGTTGCTCGAAATGCGCCCGCAATTCAGCCTGGGCATGCTCCCGCTCGCCGAGACCCTCACGGCCGCGGCGTTCCTGTTGTTTCAGGTGTGCGCGGATTTCATTGGCTTGGCGTTCCAATTGATCGGAGCGGTCGTGCTTGCCTGCACCGCGCAGTTCCTCAATCTGCCGCTCGAGATGGTGCAGGCGCTCCCTGAAGCCCTCAGCGGTGTGTTGTTGCTCCCGTTCCTCGCCGTGCTCGCGGGGATGATGGGCCAGCTCTGCGGCCATGTGGTGGAGTTTCTCCCGCGTCTCACGGCGCAAGTGTTCCATTCGTTCCTGTGTCATGTGCGCTCTGCGTAGGTGCTGCTCCAACTCGGCGCGTTCCTCTTCGCCCCGCGCCGTCTCGGCTTCCACCTCCAGATTGACTCGCTCCAGTTCCAGTTGATGGGTGCGCTTGGTCAGTTCCTTGAATTTCTCAAGCAGCGCATCGACTTCGATCTGAACCAGCTCAGCCTCGATTTGGTGTGCCAAGTCGTGGTGCAGCTCGGCCTTGGTCAAGCCGGTTCCGCAGGAAAGCAGGGTGGCCAAGGCCAGCCCGGCGACGGTGGTGGGGGATGTTTGTTTTTTCATTGTTTTACTGGGTAAATTTGACAGTGAAGGCGGAACTTACACCTGTCCCCATGGCCACGCAACGGGTTATTTTGCGCTTGGCCAACCGCGTGTGCGGTCAGCAAATCGCAGCCGCTTGGCCAAGCTTGGCGCGGTGTTTCCAGAGTTGGCGCGGCTTGAAAATGCCGAGCGGGGTGATGATACCGGTGATTAGTTCCGGCGGCGTAACGTCGAAGGCCGGGTTGCGCGCGCTGCTGCCGGGATTGGCCAGACGCACCTGCTGCCGACGGCCGCTCGGCGTCACGCCCCAAGCGCTAAGCACCTCGTCCCCGGCGCGCTCCTCGATCGGGATGGCCTGGCCGGAATCGAGTTCCCAGTCAATGGTCGAGAGCGGGATGGCGACGTAAAACGGGATGTCGTGCCGCTTGGCCAGGACGGCCTTGGTGTATGTGCCGATCTTGTTGGCCACCTCGCCGGTGCGGCCCAGCGTGCGGTCGCTGCCGGTGATGACGAGGTCGATCTCGCCGCGCTGCATCAAATGACCGGCGGCGTTGTCGGCAATGATGTCGTGCGCGATGCCCTGCTGCGCCAGTTCCCAAGCGGTGAGGATGGCGCCCTGCGAGCGCGGCCGTGTCTCGTCACAAAAAACATGGAAAGATTTGCCATTGGCCTGTGCGGCGTACATCGGTGCGGTGGCGGAGCCGACGTCCACGAACGCCAGCCAGCCGGCGTTGCAGTGGGTCAGCACGCGAGCGCCCTCGCGGATGAG